>JAGAEH010000018.1 GCA_017613225.1 Lachnospiraceae bacterium | reverse complement strand
GGCCAGGTCCAGGATCTGCAGAATGTTGGTGTAGCACATCTCGTACTGCAGGGTGATGCCCAGAAAGTCGAAATCCTTGATGGGATCCTGGGACTCCAGGGCAAACAGAGGGATGTTCCGCTCCCGCATGATCTTGTCCAGATCCGGCCAGGGGGAATAGACCCGCTCGCACCAGATGTCCGGATCCGTGTTGAACATGGAATACAGGATGGGCAGGCCCAGATGGGACATGCCCACTTCGTAGACGTCCGGAAAGCACATGACGTAGCGCGTCATGCCGGGCTTCAGTTCCTTATAGGTCGCGTTGATCTCATTGCCCAGATATCTGGCGGGCTTTTCCACCCGCATCAGCACGTCGTGAGGCAGCGCCAGTTTTTTCATGAGTTATCTCGTTCCTCCAGATCCCGCACCAGCTGCGGGAGAAAGTGCACCGTCAGATTGTTCATCTCAATGGCCCGGCTGGTATCCACTTCCTCGTAGCGGAAGCTCTTGCGGCCGCCGGCCCTGGCCCGGTCCCAGAAGCGCTGCACGTCCGCGTAGGGCAGGTAGTAGAGCTCGTTCCGGTGGGCGTAATAGACGATGAAAAAGGAAATGCCCCCCTGCTTTTCAAAGTCCCGCATGAAGGTCACCTGGTGCTCGTGGATGTTCTGCAGCGTAAAGGTGTCTACGTGCACTTCCTTGGCGTCGAAGCACACGGGAATGCCCTGTACCACGCCGATGTAGTCCACCGTGCTCTTCTGGTCGAAGTAGGCCAGAGTGATGTGTCGGCTCTCGGGCTCGATCTGCACGGGGGTGATGGGGGTAGGCACCTTCTGGATCAGCGCCAGCCCCTGGGCCCTGTATTTTTCTATGGTGTGGTTGATCAGGTCTTCCAGCGCGGAACCGCGCAGACCGTGGGTCTTCCAGTTAGCCATTGGGGACCTCCAGTTCCAGTTTATCCAGCACTGCCGCAAAGGCAGCGGGCAGCGGCGCGGTAAAGCTTTTGCCGCTCAGGCGCGAAAACCGCCCTTCCAGTTCAGGAAACTCCAGCTTCCAGGCGTGGAGCAGCTGATACCGGTAGGGGGACCAGTCCCGCAGCCAGCCGCTCAAAGTCTTGTTCCCGTACTTGGGATCGCCCATGACAGGGTGCCCCAGGTCCGCCAGAACGGCCCGCAGCTGGTGAGTCTTACCTGTCAAGAGCTTCAGCTTGACAAGAGTTAAGGCGGCATTTCCTCCGACGGGATGGACCTCCGTCTCCACCCGGGAGGCCCCGAGCCTGGGGGACCGATAGACGGTCACCTGGTTCTTTGCCTCATCCTTGACAAGATAATTGACCAGATGCAGGTCTTCCTTCATCTCGCCGGCTACCAGGGCCAGATAGTACTTGCCCACCGTCCTTTTGCGGAAGCATTCGCTTAAAAACTGCAGGCCGGCCAGGGTCTTGCCGGCGGTCACCAGGCCGCTGGTGTTCCGGTCCAGCCGGTTGCAGACGGAGGGCGTAAAGGCGTCTCTCCTCTCCTGCTTTTCCTGCCCGCGCAGCACATGCTCCACCACCGCGTCGTTTAACGAAACGTCTTCGGCAGCGGCCTTCTGGGACAGCAGTCCCGCGGGCTTGTTGATCAGCAGGATATCCTCGTCCTCATAGACGATATCCAGCGTGATCCCCGTGGGCTTTGCGGCAGCCGGCACGCTCTGCTTTCCGCTGCGAAACTTCGTCAAGGTCTCCTCCGAAAGGAACAGGGTGACTTCGTCCCCTTCCGCCAGGCGCTCGCTGCCCTCCGCCTTTTTGCCGTTTAAGATGATGTTTTTCTTGCGCAGCATCTTGTACAGGAAGGAAGTTCCTGCCCTGTCCAAATATTTGAGCAGAAACTTATCCAGCCTCTGCTCAGCTTCGTTTTTATGTATGACCAGTTTTACCATTTACATCGAGCTGTTGATCAGCGTCTCCCGCGCCAGCTCCACGCGCCTTCTGGAGGTTTCGTCATCCGGCGGCTCCAGCCCGTTGATCCGCGCCAGGAAATCGTCAAAGTCGTGATAGGACCTTAAGCGGATCGTCAGACCGCGGCTGCGCAGCTTGGCATTGAAGAAAGTGTCCATGTCCTGGGTCTTCCACCGGGTGTCGGAGCCGTACATCAGCACGCCGTTGCGGTAGATCACTGCGAATTCGGCGAACATGCGCTTGCCGGCTTCGTTCACCACC
The DNA here is from genome assembly GCA_017613225.1 of Lachnospiraceae bacterium. GTDB lineage: Bacteria > Bacillota > Clostridia > Lachnospirales > Lachnospiraceae > UBA3774. The sequence continues at coordinate 5,081 of JAGAEH010000018.1, read as the reverse complement.
GCCAGGTCGCAGAGCAGCATTCCGCTGTCTTCAAAGTTCTTGACCATGGCATACTTTTCGGGCTGCGCCGTATGGAACTTGACCCAGGATATGTAGGATGCCATGAAGTTGGCAAAGGGCAGCACCATCAGCATGCCGGGGATCATCAGGTAGTTGCGCTTGGTATGGAATATCACCAGCCCCAGTACAATGAAAAGTATGACGAAAAACGCGCAGACCAGCGCCTTGATCAGCAGATTCCTGCGCATGTAGTCCGCGTAGCCGTATTTTCCTTTTTCGATCCCGCCTCCGAACATGCCGCTCCTCTATTTGTAGGTCAGCACCGCGGTCTGCGGTCTGGTCTCGGGGGTCAGGATGAATTCCGGGCCGTCGTAATGCACGACGTCGTTCCGGAAAGAGAGAAACTCCTCCGGTTCCGCGATCACGTCAAAACCGAAGTGATCCGTGCGGTAGTGCATGGGGATCACCACCTTGGGGGCGATCATCTCCGTCAGCTTTGCGGCGTCGGCGGGGCTCAGGGTGTAGTGGCCGCCCACGGGCATCAGCAGCAGATCCACGCCCTTCAGGGCCCGGATGACGATCTCCTCCGGAATGCAGCCGATGTCGCCCATGTGGGCAACGCGCAGGGTGCCGTCGTCCAGCATGTGGATGGTGTTCAGGCCGCGCTTCGTGCCTTTGGCGTCGTCGTGATAGCTGCTCATGGGCCAGATCCTGAAGGGACTTTCGGCCTTTGCTTCGCTGACGTCGATGAGCTCCGCCGCGTTGTGGTCGCCGTGGCCGTGGGAGCACAGTACAAGGTCTGCCTTTTCCCGCACCGGACGCACGCCGGGGACAGAACCGTCCTTCATGGGATCCAGGATCACAACAAAGCCGTCTTCTTCAATCTTAAAACAGGAATGGCCCAGCCAGGTCAGTTTGATCTCCTTCATGATATCTCCTTTCGAAAGGGAAAGCTGATGCCCCGGCATGGCTCATACCGGGGTGACCGATCCAGCGTATCTTTAAAAAGAGGAGCACCTTCTGTGCTCCCCCTTAAAGTCACTCTTCATTCAGCACATTGTTGATCTCGTGATAACCGCCTTCCTGTGATTGGCTGTATTCGGCCTGATTCAGCTGGTTCCTGTTGGAAGTGATGACGTCCTTGTGCTCTTTCAGCTGATGCATGAAGGCAGCGTAGCGGTTTTCCGTATCGGAGATCGCGTTGTCGATGAGATTCTGAAGCATGGCCAGTTCGTTGTCGGTATAGGATACCGCGCCGCCGCGGATCTGGTTGGCGTCGCTGACGGCCTGGTCCAGGATCTGCTGGGCATGGGCCTGAGCCTCGTTCAGCATGGCGCTGGCGCGCTGATGGGCCTGGATCATGATCTCATGCTCGCTGACGATCTGCTCCGTCTGCTTGGTGGCGTTGTCGATGATGGAGTCGGCCTTGGACTGGGCATCCGCCAGGATGGCGTCCTTGTTGGAGATGATCTTCTGATATTTGCGGATCTCCTCCGGGGTCTGCATCCGCAGCTCCGCCAGCATTTCATCGATGATATCTTTTTCTACGACAATGCGCTTGCCGCCCGAAAAGGACTGGACCTTGCAGCTGTCAAGATACATTTCGATCTCACTGATCAATTGTTCAATCTTACTCATTTTTACTCTCCTTTAGTAACCTGTATGGTTCGCGCTGAAACACGGCTCAATTGCTTTTCTTTTCCCTGATGCGGGCTTCGATCAGCGGCACGATGGCCGGCGGAAGGAACAGATCGATCTGCCCGCCGTAGGACGCTACCTCCTTGACGATGCTGGAACTGAGGTAGGCGTACCGCAGGTCCGTGGTCAGGAAGATGGTATCTATTTCATGGCGCATGGCCCGGTTGGTCTGGGCCATCTGCAGCTCATATTCAAAATCGGTCACGGCGCGGAGCCCGCGGACGATGACCTTCGCACCCATGGCTTCCGCGAAGTCCACGGAAAGTCCGTCAAAGGAGACCACCTCCACGTTGTCGATGTGCTCCGTCACCATCTGAATCATTTTAACACGCTCATCTGCAGAAAACAATGGACTTTTTGAACGATTGATCAGTACCGCGACGATCAGTTTGTCGAACATTTTCGCCGCCCGCTCAATGATGTCCAGATGCCCCAGGGTGATGGGGTCAAAGCTTCCGGGATAGATGCCCACATGGTCAACGTGCTTCATCCTGCTCTTCCCTTTCCACGCAGATAAATACGTGCTTGTTGTTCTTGTAATCCTTTTCGCGGAAGATCCTGAAGCCGGTGCCCTCCAGGGAAAGCTCCCGCTTTGAATCCATCTCCGCGATGATGGTCCCTCCGGGATCCAGCACCCCGCTGCGGCTGATGGCCTGCAGGATCGACTCATAGTCCGAATCGTAGGGCGGATCCACGAAGATGATGTCAAACTTTTTGCCGGCAGCCGCCAGCTTATGGAGGGCCCTGCCGGCGTCCATGGCCAGCACCTCCGCGTTCCTGTCCAGACGGGTGTGGGCCAGGTTCGCCTTGACGCAGCGGACCGCCTGACTGTCGCTGTCCACGAAGACCGCGAATGCGGCGCCCCGGCTCAGGGCTTCGATCCCTACGCCGCCGCTCCCGGCGAACAGATCCAGGAAACGGCATTCAGGCACTTCGCCCTGAATGATATTGAACAGGGTCTCCTTGATCCTGTCGGTGGTGGGCCTGGTATGAGGCCCGCTGGGGGTGACCAGCGTCACGCTCCTGGCAGATCCCGCTACTACTCTCATGCTTAGTAGATGCCGCCCATGATGTCGCCCAGGAAGTCTTCCAGATCCAGAGCGGAGCCGTCGATGTACCACTTCCCGCCGACCTTGGTCATCCGGATGGGGGCGTTCTCCTCGGTGGAATCAGAATACCCCATGAAACTGTAGGACATCTTCATGTGCACATTGGCCGTGCATGACGTTTTATCGGAATCATAGTTCACGTCGATCACATCCATGTCGACCTTCAGGTTCATCATTTCGACCAGGGAGGAAAGGTCAAAACCGCCCAGGTTCAGGTCGCCAAGCTGGTCGATGGAGTTCTCCAGCTTCTTCTGGGAATCCGGATCAAAGCACTTGATCATGCCCTTGAAATCCAGCTTCTGAAGGGAAGCGCCGAAGTTCTTTATGGTCTTTTCGGGGGAGCCGGCCGCGCCGCCTCCGGAAAGGAAGCCGGGCCAGACGAACAGCAGGATGGCGATGAGGCCTATGACGGCAGCGGCGATCAGGCCGATGATCAGGCCCTTTTTGCTCTTCTTCTGTTCCGGAACGGTAAAGCCCTGCTGATAGTCCATCTGCTGGTAATTGCCCTGCTGGGGCGTCCGGTAACCCATCTGCTGTCCCTGTCCGTAGGGCTGCTGATAGCCGCCGGCATTGGGCGCGGCAGGCTGTCCGTAGCCGGAAGCGCCATAGCTTTGCTGCGCGTAAGGATTGGGAGCCTGGGGCTGCTGCACATAGGGATTGGCAGCCTGCTGTACGTAGGGATTTGCGGACTGCTGCGCGCCGCCGAAGTTCTGCTGGGCAGCGTTTGCCGCATTATTCATGGCCTGTCCGGCATTGTTAGCCGCGTTATTGACCGCCTGCTGGGCAGACTCCTGAGCCTGCGGCATCGTATTACGCGCCACCTGCAGGCCGCAGTTGGGACAAAAGCCGGAACCCTGCGGGATCTCCTTACCACATCTTGCGCAAAACATCTGGTTCCCTCCTTATGGATGCTGAGATTACAATTTAAATCAGTTTAGCATATTCGTTTTTGATGTACAAGAATAATGATGCCCGAAATCATTGGTGACCTGTGATTTTTTTGTTAAGAAAAAGCACGGACAGGGAAGATCCCCGCCGTGCCTTTTCTCTTCTTCTGACCCGGCTCGAGGCTAAGTCAGGGTGTTGCTCACCAACAAGTCATCACTTGGTGACGGTCACCTTGATGGCCTTGTAGACGCCGTTCACGCTGACCACGTAGACGGTGCAGGTGCCGGCCTTCACGCCGGTGATCACGCCGTCCTTGGTGACGGTGGCGATGGACGAATCGGAGCTGGTGTAGCGGAACTCAGCCGCGTGGTCGCTGCCGATGAGCTTGTAGGTCTTGGCAGTATTCGCCATTACCGTCTTCGGTGTGAGCTTTTTCACGATGTCGAAAGTCTTCTTCACCTTCACCGTGGCCGTCGAAGCCTTCAGAGTGATGCTCTTGGCGTTGGTCACCGTCTTCCTGGAATTGGTGTTTCCGGAGATGAAGTGGCCGAGGTAGCTGGTGGAGATGTTCTTCCACTTGCCGCCGATCTTGCGCTGTGCCACCACCTGGAACTTGTAGTAGGTGTTCTTCTTCAGGCCGTCCTTTGTGAAGGTCAGCTCGGTGGTAGTGCCCACCAGGGTGTTTCCGCTCTTGCCGCAGGTGGATACAAATACGTGGTAGCGCGTAGCGCCCTTGACCTTGTTCCAGGTGATCTTCACCTTGTCGCTGGTGCTGGACACACCCTTGGCGACCAGCGGATTCACGGTCATGGTGACCTCTTTTCCGCAGACCTCGCAGGTCTTGGTCAGCAGGCCGGAATAGGTGTTCTTGGAGGACTTGGTCAGCTTATACTCGCCGTAGTTGTGCTCGCCCGTAGCGGGATCGCCGGCTACCTTCTTGGTACCGGTATGCTTCGCGCCGTCCAGGCTCTTGGAAGCGCTCACGGTGGCCGTGTAGGTCACGGTGCCGGCAGTCACGCAGGTGGGCTCCACGACCTTCTTGGTCATGGTGGCGGTTACCGTTGCGGTTCCGCCGCAGTTATCGCACTTGTAGTTGGCATTCGCGGTATAGCCCTTGGCAGCGGTGCCGGACCAGGTGATCTTCACAAAGACATAATCGTGGCCAACGGCCTCGATGACTTCCGTTTCGACCTCGCCGCAGATGGAGCAGGTCCTGGTCTGCTCTCCTGCTTCTTCGCAGGTGGCTTCCCTGGTGACGGTCCATTCGCCGAAGCTATGCTCGCCCGGAGCGGGGATCACCCAGCTGTTTTCTTCGATCTCGGTCTTGCCTTCCGCGTCGGAGAAGAACTTGCCGCACTTCTCGCAGCTCCAGTAAGCGGAATTGCC
>JAGAEH010000176.1 GCA_017613225.1 Lachnospiraceae bacterium | reverse complement strand
CCGGGCGTGGTCTCCGCCGCCGCCGCGGGGGTGAGCATCGTCATCGTGATGGACTGCGTCATGACTTTCTTCGGCTCCACTGCCAACGACGCCTGCTTTAACGCCTGGCTCACGGATTCCACCGACGCCACCAACCGGGGCGCGGCGGAAGGCGTCAATGCCATGATGCCCCTCATCGCGATCCTGGCGGTGTTCGGCGGCTTCATGGGCTTCGACCTGGACCGGGCCGAAAGCTGGACCACCATCTATCTGATCATCGGCATCGCTGTCTCCCTGATCGGCGTGCTGGGCTTCTTCCTGATCAAAGAGCCCCGCATCGACACGGCGCAGAACGCCCGCTATTTCGCCAACATCGCCTACGGCTTCCGCCCTTCGGTGATGAAGGAGAACCCGGTGCTGTACGCCGCCCTGGCTGCCTTCGCCCTGTTCGGCATCTCCATTCAGATCTTCATGCCCTACCTGATCCTGTACTACGAGGTCTCCCTGGGGCTTTCCAACTACGTGCTGGTGATGGCGCCGGCCATCATCGTCGCCGCCGCGGTGACCGCCTTTTACGGCCGCTTTTACGACAAGGTCCACTTTCAGAAGGCCGTGATCCCCGCCCTGGCCATGCTGGGACTGGGCTACGTGCTGCTGTACTTTTTCCGCAATACGCCCCTGGTCTTCGCCGGCTCCCTGCTGATGATGAGCGGCTATCTGGCGGGCATGGCCGTCTTCGGCGCCGTGATCCGCGACTACACGCCGGCGAACCGGGCCGGCATGTTCCAGGGTCTGCGCATCGTGGGGCAGGTGCTGATCCCCGGCATCATCGGACCAGCCATCGGCGCCGCGGTGCTGAAAGGGGCGGAAGTGATCGTAAACAGCGACGGCACCACCTCCTTCGTGCCCAACCGGAACATCTTCCTGGCGGCTCTGATCGCCGGGCTGTGCATCCTGCCGATGCTGGCGGTGATCTTTAAAATGATGAGGAATGACCATGAATCCCCTGAGACCGCAGTTTTCACGCGATGATTACATTTCCCTGGACGGCATCTGGAACTTTACCGTGATGGACGCCAAAGGGAATACCCTTTCGGACGCCGCCGACGGAGGCGGGTCCATCCGGGTCCCCTATCCCCCGGAAGCGCCGCTTTCCGGCGTGGGAAAGCATTTCCCCGAGGGCAGCAAGCTCTGGTATTCCCGCAAGTTCACCGCTCCCTCCCTGCCGGAAAAGGGCAGGCTGCTGCTGCACGTTGACGGCGTGGACCAGAAGGCGCGGATCTTTCTAAACGGGAAAGACCTGGGCACGGTGTGCACGGTGCTGAACGGCCCCGCGTCGCTGGACGTCACGGACCTGCTGCAGCCGGAAAACACGCTGATCCTCTGCGTCACCGACGACCTGCGGGACCTCCGCTTCCCCTACGGCAAGCAGACCATGGAGCGGGGCGGCATGTGGTATACCCCCGTCTCCGGCATCTGGCAGAGCGTATGGCTGGAGCCCGTGCCTGAAAACTATATCCGCGAGCTGAAGATCATCCCCAGCCTGGACAGCGTCCACATCCGGATCGACGGGCCAAAGGAGGGCGTCATCCGCTGCGGAGGCACGGACTACCCCTTCAAAAACAGCCGCATCACCCTCCGGCCGGAGGCTCCCCGCCACTGGACGCCGGATGACCCGTACCTGTACCGTTTTTCCGTGATCACCGCCCAGGATAAAGTGGACTCCTACTTTGCGCTGCGCAAGGTCGAGGTCCGGGGCAGCCGCATCCTTTTAAACGGCAGGCCCTTCTTTTTCCACGGCCTGCTGGACCAGGGCTACTGGCCCGGGGGACTCTGGACGCCGCCCGAAGAAGACAGTTTTGAAAAAGACATCCTGGCCGTGAAGCGGCTGGGCTTCAACACCCTGCGCAAGCACATCAAGGCAGAGCCGGAGCGCTTTTACTACGACTGCGACCGCCTTGGCATGATCGTCTTCCAGGACATGATCAACAACGGGCACTATTCCTTTGCCCGGGACACCGTCCTGCCCACCCTGGGCTTCCAGAAATGGCCCGCCGCCCTGCGGCGCCGCAACACCCCCGTCCGGCGCGCCTTCCTCCACGCCATGCGGAGCACCGTGCGGCGGCTGTACAACCACCCCTGCGTCTGCTATTGGACCATCTTCAACGAGGGCTGGGGGCAGTTCAGGAGCAGCCAGACCTACAAGACCCTGCGGGAGCTGGATTCCACCCGCGTCATCGACACCACCTCCGGCTGGTTCCGGGACGGGGATACCGACGTGGAGAGCCGCCACGTGTATTTCCGGAAGTTCCGCCTGCCGAAAAAGGCCAAAAAGCCGGTGATCCTCTCCGAATTCGGCGGCTACGTCTTCAAGATCCCGGAGCACAGCTTTGATCCGGACAAGACCTACGGCTACCGCTTCTACAAGAGCCGCGAAAGCTGGATGGCTGCCCTGGAGAAGCTCTACCAGAAGCAGATCATTCCCGCCGTCCGCAAAGGCCTGTGCGGCGCCATCTATACCCAGGTCTCCGACGTGGAGGACGAGTGCAACGGACTGCTGACCTACGACCGTGCCCTCTGCAAGGCGGATGAGGCGAGGATGCAGGCCATCGCGAAGCAGCTGAAGGGAGAATGAGAGGTTGACAATTTTACCGCCCCGTGCTATCATCGTGCCCATAAATCGATGAGGAAGAGTAGTAAGTCCCTTCCCTCACCTAAGAGAGAGCCGCAGGCGGTGGAATTGCGGCAGGCGATATTGGACCGAATGGACTTCCGAGAGCAAACAGAAATGCTTCGGCAGAGTATGGGAGACGGAGTTTGGCTCTCCGTGATCAAAGGTCAGCGTATGATGGTACGCATTGAGTGGGCGCGCTGCAAAGGCGCGTCAAGCAGGGTGGCACCGCAGATCTTTCTGTCCCGGCAAACGTTTTGTTTGCCGGGATTTTTAGTGATAAGCCCCTGCGGCGCGGCTGCGGACATGGCAGGCTTGCCTGCCAATGAACGCAGACATGGCGCAGGGCAACAGAAATGAGCAAGCAGCGCGAAGCGCGAATTGCGAATTTATGCGGGAACGCGAAGACGGAGTGAAGCGGTCCCGGGCTTATCCAACAAGCCCCTGCGGCGCGGCTGCAGCCCTAAATCAAAGGAGAAAAACTATGAATCTGTTACCTGGAAAACGCTGGCGCAGCGCGCCGCATAACTAGAACGAGCCGGCAGCCGGCGCATCATCAGGCTGCGTAAAGATATCTTCTCTCTCACATGCCCGGCCGACAGCCGGCCGGGCGGCCGGCGGGGCCAAGCTTCCCCCGGCAGACCGGGCGCCGCCCGAGGATAAAGAAGGAAAGGAAAAAAAAGATGAATAAAGAGATCCCCTACAAGATATATCTGACCGAAGACGAGATGCCCAAGGCATGGTACAACGTCCGCAGCGCGATGAAGAACAAACCCGCGCCGCTCCTGAATCCCGGCACGCTGCAGCCCATGACTGCCGCAGATCTGGCTCCGGTGTTCTGCGAGGAGCTGATCAAACAGGAGCTGGACGATGACACCGCCTACTTCCCGATCCCCCAGGAGATCCTGGATTTCTACAAGATGTACCGCCCCTCGCCCCTGGTCCGCGCCTACTGCCTGGAGGAAAAACTGCAGACGCCGGCCCACATCTACTACAAGTTCGAGGGCAACAACACCAGCGGCAGCCACACGCTGAACTCCGCCATCGCCCAGGCCTACTACGCCAAGAACCAGGGTCTGAAGGGCGTCACCACCGAGACCGGCGCCGGCCAGTGGGGCACGGCCCTGTCCATGGCCTGCGGCTATCTGGGGCTGG
>JAGAEH010000175.1 GCA_017613225.1 Lachnospiraceae bacterium | reverse complement strand
AGAAGATCGTCCGCGAGGTCGACGAGAAGAAGGCAATGGGCATCGGCGTGTTCACCGTCGACGGAAAGATGATCGACATCGCTTTCTATCCCGGCGCCAAGAGAACAATAGAGCTGGCTAAGGCAGCCGGTGTTTACGAGGGGGATTTATAAGATGAGTGACTACGTAGTAAATGCTGTAGGAAGAAAGATTCCCGTTAAAGTTATCGAAGAGACCGGCATGAAGCCCTTCGCCGGCACCTATGCCCGCAATGGCGAAAAATTCACCAAAGCCACCCCTACCGTCCGCGCATGGTGCGACCCCACCGAGAGCAAGCTGGTAGGCTCCATTGCTGAAGTGCTGAAAAAGTGCGAGATCAAAGACGGCATGACCCTGTCCTTCCATCACCACTTCCGTGAAGGCGACTACATCGTCAACATGGTCATGGAAGAAGTGCACAAGATGGGTATCAAGGATATCACCATCTGCGCCAGCTCCCTGGGTAAGGCCCACAACCCCATCGTTCCGATGATCGAGGACGGCACCATCACCAGCATCCAGTCCTCCGGCGTCCGCGGCGGCATCGGCGACGCGATCTCCAAGGGCAAGCTGAAAGGCTATGCCATCATGCGTTCCCACGGCGGCCGTGTGCGTGCCATAGAGAGCGGTGACGTTCATATCGACATCGCCTTCATCGGCGCTCCCACCTGCGACGAGTACGGCAACATGAGAGCCGTCGGCGGAAAGAGCGACTGCGGCGTTCTGTCCTATGCCTATGTGGATGCCCAGTATGCCGATAAGGTCGTAGCCATCACCGATACGCTGGTTCCTTATCCGAACCTGCCCGCCTCCATCTCCCAGGTCAACGTCGACTACGTGGTAGTGGTAGACGAGATCGGCAACCCTGCCAAGATCGCTACCGGCGCCGCGAAGCCCACCACCGACGTCCGCAAGATCATGATGGCTGAGTACTGCACCCAGTTCGTCATCAATACCCCCTGGTTCAAGAACGGCTTCACCTATCAGACCGGCGTCGGCGGCGCTTCCATCGCCTCCACCATCTCCCTCGGCAAGATCATGAAGGAGAGAGGCATCAAGATGGGTCTGGGCCTTGGCGGCATCGCTGGCCCCATGTGCACGCTGCTGGAGGAAGGCCTGATCGAGAAACTGGTGGATACCCAGGACTTCGACCTTCACGCCATCGAATCCGTGAAGAACAACCCGAACCACTTCGAGATCACCGGTTCCGAATATGCCAACCCCATGAACAAGGGCGCCATGGTCAACAAGCTTGACTTCGTCATCCTGGCCTCCCTGGAAGTCGACACCAAGTTCAACTGCAACGTGGTCGTGGACTCCAACGGCATGATCACCGGCGCGCAGGGCGGCCATCCCGACACCGCTGCCGGCGCGAAGTGCACCATCGTCATCGCTCCGCTGCTGCAGGGCCGCACCCCGGCCATCTGCACGGACGTGACCACCGTCACCACCCCCGGCGAGACCGTTGACGTCGTCATCACCGACTACGGCATTGCCATCAACCCCCGCCGTCAGGACCTGATCGACTGCATGAAGGACGTCAAGCTGCCTTTCAAGACCATCGAAGAGCTGCGCGACATCGCCTACAGCATGACCGGCGAGCCTGATCCGGTTGAGTTCGGCGACAGAGTCGTAGGCATCATCGAAGCCCGCGACGGCACGATCATGGACGTGGTCCGTCAGTTCAAGGAATTCGAGGTCTGAGGATTGATCCTGTCATCCTGAGCGAAGCGTGCAAAGCACGCGGAGTCGAAGGATCCCTTGAAAAGAAGCATTTGAAAGACCGCCGGTTTTAACGCCGGCGGTTTTCTATTCGGATCCTATGGCGGCTTTGGCGATTCTGTGGTAAGCTTTGTGAAGATCTCAACGTCGGAGGGAAAGCATGCGTATTATCACCTTGGTGGAAAACATGGAAGGCCTTGCAGGCTGCGGCACTGAGCACGGCCTGAGTTTTTATATCGAGACGGAGGCGCACAGGCTCCTGTTTGATGCAGGCGCCAGCGAACTGGTGATGAAGAACTCTGCGGTGCTGGGCGTGGACCTGACAGCGGTGGACACGGCTTTCCTGAGCCACGGCCACTCGGATCACGGCGGAGGTCTGCCGGCCTTTCTGGCGGTCAACGACAGGGCGAAGGTCTATCTGCTGAAGTCCATGTTCGAAGGGCACTATTCCCTGCGGGCGGACGGGCCTCATTACATCGGCCTTCCGGAGGCTCTGCGGCAGTATAATGAACGCCTGGTATGCGCGGGAGAGAAACTGGACATCGATCCGGAGCTTTCCGTGTTCTCCGGCATCGGGTATCAGCATCCCATGCCGCCCACCAACGGCCACCTGATGATGGACGGCGCGGACGGCCTTGTACGGGATGATTTCGCCCACGAGATGTGCCTGGTGATCTCCCAGGGAGAAAAGCGTTATCTGTTTTCCGGCTGCGCCCACCACGGCGTGCTGAACGTGCTGGAGCGATTTGCTAAGCTGTACGGCGGCATGCCGGACGCGGTATTCGGCGGCTTCCACCTGATGCGCCACGGCGTGCCCTATGGGGATGCGGACAGGAACTACGCGGAGCAGACGGCTGAGGCGCTGACACAGCTCCCGGCACAGTTTTATACCTGCCACTGCACGGGAGAAGAGCCCTATGCCTGGATGAAGGCTGTGATGGGAGAGCAGCTGCACTATCTGCACTGCGGGGAGAGCGTTACGCTTTAAGACGATTCAGCTGCGTTTAAACAACCTTTGACTTAAGAACATCGGAGCGTTGGACCATGAGCAAGACCGGTGCAAAACTGCTCCTGCTCGCCGTATTCGCGGCGAGGGGAACGTCCTTTATCTTTTCAAAAACTCTGCTGGCGACGCAGACGCCGGAGAATATCATGGCAGTGCGCTTTCTGACAGCCTTTCTGGTGCTGGCCCTCGTATTCCGCAAAAAGGTGCTGGCCTGCAGCAGGGAAAGTCTGAAGGGCGGAATCATCCTGGGCGTCCTCTACATGGTCTGCATGTTCTGCGAGATGTACGGCCTGCGCCGGGTGGACTCCGGCGTGGCGGCCTTTATCGAGAACATGGCCATCATCCTGGTGCCGATCTATGTTGCGCTGCTGACGCGGACCAGGCCGAAGACCAAGACGCTGCTGTGCGCGCTGATCGCCGTGATCGGCGTGGGCTTCCTGTCCCTGAGCCAGGTGACGGACAGCTTCAATCCCTACCTGCTGCTAACCATCAGCGCGGCTCTGTCCTATGGCGTGTGCATCATCGCCACGGAGAAGGTGGCGGCAAAGGGCGACCCTCTCACCATCGGCATCATCCAGATCGGCGTGATGGGGCTCATCGCGCTGGCAGCGGCGTTGATCAAAGGCGACTTTGCTCTGCCCGCAAGCGGCAGAGAATGGTTCATGGTGCTGATGTTGGCGCTGGTCTGCAGCTGCTTTGGCTTCGCTTTCCAGCCCGTGGGGCAGAAATACCTGCCTTCGGAGACCGCGGCGGTCTTTACCGTTGTGAATCCGCTGGTGGCCAGCATCCTGGGCCTGGTGGTGGCGAAAGAGCCCCTGGGACCGGCGAAGATCATCGGATACCTGCTGATCCTGGCGGCGCTGATCTACTACAATCTGGAGACGGGGAAGCATAAGGCACAGGCGGCTGATAAAGAATAAAACAGAGCGCTTTCCGGCGCGATAGAAGCAAATATTATACCGTTAGGAGAACATGATGCACTACGTCTGCAGCGATATCCACGGACAATATGAACTGTATAAAAGAATGAAAGCCGATCTTCAGCTGGGAGAGGGCGACGTACTCTACATTCTGGGCGACCTGCTGGACCGCGGCCCGGAGATCTTCCCGCTGTTTCTGGACGTGATGGAAGATCCCAACGTGGTCTGCCTGCTGGGCAATCATGAGTGGCTGATGGCGGATTACGCCGCGGGAGATACTCAAAGCGGCCGCTGGTTCAAACCCGCCAACAGCGGCAGCGTCACCTGGGGGCAGTTTAAGGCTCTGTCGGAGGAGACCCAGCAGAAGATCATGGACTTTATCCACAGCCGCCCCCTGCAGCTGGAAGTGGAGGCGGGCGGCGTTACGTTCCTGCTTTCCCATTCCTATTTTCTGGCGGACAAGGGCACCGTGCTCTGGAAGGACGTTCCGGACGGACAGGTCTATGATACCGTCTGGAATTCTCCCTGGCGGGAAAAGCAGCACGTGGAGTTCGAGGATTATCTGAAGGACGGCCGTACCCACGTGATCGGCCATGTTCCGGTGCAGTATTTCGCGGAGCCTGTGGAGGGGCCTGAAGGGCCTGTCATGACTGCCGCGGATCTGCCGGAGTATCATCTGGTCAACATCGACCTGGGCTGCGCCAGGATCCCCCGGAAAGACGGCGCCATCGGCCTGGGCCTCTGCTGCATGTGCCTGGAGGATTACGCGGCGGGCCGGGACGCTTTCCGTTACTACAGGGCAAAAAGACGGCTGTCCCTGAAACAGTGGGGGAAGAAATCGGTGCGGAAGCTGTTTCACAAAGGTCAGAAGAAATAAAAACGATTCTTGCCCCCCTGCCCATAATCCATTATAATGTTTCTGTTAACGAAAAGGCAGGTATCACATGGAACACATTCCGCAGGAGAGGATCAGAAACTTTTGTATCATCGCGCACATCGATCACGGCAAGTCCACGCTGGCGGACCGCATGATCGAAATGACGGGACTCCTTTCATCCCGTGAAATGCAGTCCCAGGTCCTGGACAACATGGACCTGGAGCGGGAGCGCGGCATCACCATCAAGTCACAGGCGGTCCGGCTGATCTATAAGGCCCAGGATGGCCTGGATTACATGTTCAATCTGATCGATACTCCCGGCCATGTGGACTTTAATTACGAGGTCTCCCGCAGCCTGGCGGCCTGCGACGGCGCCATCCTGGTGGTGGACGCTGCCCAGGGCATCGAGGCCCAGACGCTGGCCAACGTCTATCTGGCGCTGGACCACGACCTGGAGATCCTGCCCGTCATCAACAAGATCGACCTGCCCAGCGCCGAGCCGCAGCGCGTCATCGCGGAGATCGAGGACGTGATCGGCCTGCCGGCGGAGGACGCGCCTCAGGTCTCGGCCAAGACCGGCCTGAACATGGAGCAGGTGCTGGAGGCCGTGGTGGAACGGCTGCCGGCGCCGGATGGCGATCCCGACGAGCCTCTGCAGGCGCTGATCTTTGACTCGGTGTACGACCCCTACAAGGGCGCCATCGTGTTCTTCCGCGTGCGCAACGGCCGGGTCCGCAAGGGCATGGAAGTGCTGATGATGTCCAGCGGCGCCGTCTTCGAGGTGGTGGAAGTGGGCTATTTCGGCGCGGGACAGTTCATCCCCTGCGAGGAGCTTTCGGCCGGCATGGTGGGCTATCTGACTGCCAGCATCAAGACGGTGCGGGACACCCGCGTGGGCGATACCATAACACAAAAGGACCGTCCCTGTGTGCAGCCGCTGCCGGGCTACAAGGCCGCGCTGCCAATGGTGTTCTGCGGCATGTATCCCGCCGACGGCGCCAAGTATCCGGACCTGCGGGACGCGCTGGAGAAGCTGCAGCTGAACGACGCCGCCCTGCAGTATGAACCCGAGACCTCCGTGGCTTTGGGCTTCGGCTTCCGCTGCGGATTTCTGGGACTGCTGCACCTGGAGATCGTCCAGGAACGTCTGGAGCGGGAATACAATCTGGACCTGGTCACCACCGCTCCCAGCGTCATCTACAAAGTCCATAAGACGGACGGAACGGTGATCGATCTGACAAACCCCACCAATCTGCCGGATCCCACGCTGATCGAGTACATCGAGGAGCCGGTGGTGAACGGCGAGATCATGGTGCGCACCGAGTACATCGGCGCCATCATGGATCTGTGCAACCAGCGCCGCGGCAAGTACCTGGGCATGGAGTACATCGAAGCCACCCGCGCCCTGATCAAGTACGAGCTGCCGTTAAACGAGATCATCTACGACTTTTTCGACGCGCTGAAGTCCCGCTCCAGGGGCTACGCGTCCTTTGACTATGAACTGAAAGGCTATGAACGCTCCGACATGGAGAAGCTGGACATCCTGATCAACCGGGAAGAGGTGGACGCCCTGTCCTTCATCGTACATGCCGAAACCGCCTACGAACGGGGCCGGAAGATGTGCGAAAAGCTGAAGGAAGAGATCCCCCGCCACCTGTTCGAGATCCCGATCCAGGCGGCCATCGGCAGCAAGATCATCGCCCGGGAGACCGTGAAGGCCGTCCGGAAGGACGTGCTGGCCAAGTGCTACGGCGGCGACATCACCCGTAAGCGCAAGCTGCTGGAGAAGCAGAAGGAAGGCAAGAAGCGCATGCGCCAGATCGGCAATGTGGAAGTGCCCCAGAAGGCCTTCATGAGTGTTTTAAAGCTGGAAGAGGAATAATACCATTAATGATAAAACGACCGCTTGGAATATACGTCCACATTCCTTTTTGTGTGGAAAAATGCGGCTATTGCGACTTTCTTTCGGCCCCCGCGGGGGTGGATGAACAGTCAAAGTACGTGCGCGCCCTGCTGAAGGAGATCCGCAGCTACGAGCCCGTGGGAGACCTGTTCATGGTGGACACGGTCTTTTTCGGCGGAGGCACGCCTTCCATCATCTCCCCCACGCTGGTGGCGAAGATCATGGACCGGCTCCGGGAAGTCTTTTCTTTTGCCGACGAGGTGGAGGCCACCATCGAATGCAACCCCGGGACCCTGGATGAAAAGAAGCTGAAGAGCTACGTGAAGGCGGGATTCAACCGCCTCTCCCTCGGCCTGCAGTCCGCCAACGAAAGGGAGCTGAAGACCCTGGGGCGCATCCACGATTACGCCGCCTTCGAAAACAATTACAGGCTGGCCAGAAGGAACGGCTTCGCCAACATCAATGTGGACCTGATCTTCGGGATCCCCGGACAGGACATAAAGAGCTGGAAGCAGACCCTGGAGACGGTGGTGGGACTGCAGCCGGACCACATCTCGGCCTACAGCCTGATCATCGAAAAGAATACGCCCTTCCATTACCGCTACGGATCGGAAGCCGGAAAGAAGCTCCTGCCCGGCGAGGCGGAGGAACGGGCCATGTACCGCTTCGCAAACGACTATCTGGGGGACATGGGCTACCGCCGATACGAGTTCTCCAACCACGCGAAGAAGGGGAAGGAGAGCCGCCACAATATCAAGTACTGGACCATGCAGGAATACCTGGGTTTCGGCCTGGGGGCCGCGTCCTACCTGGGCGGGAAACGGTTTTCCAATCCGTCGGACATGGAGGAGTACATCGAACACGCGCCCAACTCCTACGCGGGATTCCGCATGCAGCCGGTGCGGCCGGAAAAGCGGGCCATGGAGGAATTCATGTTCCTGGGCCTGCGCATGGCGGACGGCGTGGCCAAGGCGGATTTTGAAGAGATGTTCCACGTGCGGTTTGAATCCGTCTATAAGAACGTGGTGGACAAATATAAGAGATCGGGACATCTGGAAGAGGTCGATGAGCGCATCCGCCTGACGGACAAGGGCATCGACGTGAGCAACCGGATCCTGGCCGACTTTTTGCTTTGACGGAGGCCCATGATGCAGGATAAAGACATGCTTTCGATCTATCTGGCGGAGCTGGACGGGATCCAACCGCTGGAAGAGGCGGAAGAGGAGGAGCTTTTGGAACAGCTGAAATACGGCGTATCCTCCGCCCGGGAGAGACTGGCGGAGGGAAATCTCCGTTTCGTGCTGGAATGCGTGACGGACTACGAGGATTTCGGTTCTTCCTTAAACGACCTGATCCAGGAGGGGAACATGGCCATGCTCTCCGCCATTGACGAGGCTGCCGCACAGCCGGGAACCATGGACGTTCCCGCCTTCCGCAGGCACCTGGAACAGAGCGTCCGGGACGCCATTGAAGCGCTGCTGAAGGAGGAGGAAGTGGCCGACGCGGCGGCCATCCGCTTTGCCAGGGAGGCCAACCACCTGTTTGAGACCACCGTGGAATTCGAACAGAGGGAGGGGCGGCCTGCCACCATGGAAGAACTGGTGCGGGAGACCGGGCTGACGGAGGATGAGATCGAGTACATCATCCGGGTGAGCCAGAGCGCCATCGAACGCGGGGACGCGAACCCCGATGAAAATGATCAGGAAGAAGACTTTAACGGAAACCCCTTGAGGGACGGATGGAAATAGAACGCTGAAGACGAAGATGCGAAGCTGCTGAAGACTGTCGCGACTCGTCGGCACTTAGCGAGAGCAAGCTCTGCGCCGCTCGAGCTTAGTACCGTTACGACAAAGCGCCAAGCGCGAGCGTGTCTGAAGCAGCCGCATCTGCGTCAAAGCGTGCATAGACAGGTGAGAACAGGAGGTTCTATCATGACGGATCAATATGTAAGCCCTTTATCGAAGCGTTATGCCAGCGAGGAGATGCTGAAACTCTTTTCGCAGGATAAGAAGTT
>JAGAEH010000174.1 GCA_017613225.1 Lachnospiraceae bacterium | reverse complement strand
TGTGTAAAACGGCTGCCGCTTTCGGCCATTCTTTTGGAAACGGACGCGCCTTTTGTAAGGCCGGCAGGCTATGGGGACGGCCCCAATACGTCCAGAACGCTGATGCAGACGGCGGAGCTGATCGCCCAGCTGAAGGGGATCCCCGTGGAGGAAGTGGTCGAAGCCGTCCAGCAGAATGTAAAGGACTTTTTCAAGCTTGAACAGATCAAGAAGGGGTAAACATGCCAAGGATCTTCGTCACAGGCGACTGCCACGCAGAATTCAAGAAGCTCAGCTTCAAAGCCTTCCCGGAAGGGCGGAGCCTCACCAAGGAAGACTTTGTGATCGTCTGCGGTGATTTTGGCCTATGGGACGAGTCCGCGGAACAGAAGTATTGGCTTGATTGGCTGGAAGCCCGGCCCTTCACGACGCTCTGGATCGACGGCAATCATGAAAACTTCGACCTGCTGAAGCGGTATCCGGCGGAATACTAGCACGGTGGGAAGGTCCAGTACATTCGTCCGACTGTCATCCACCTGATGCGCGGCCAGATCTATGACATCGCGGGAAAGCGCTTTTTCACATTCGGCGGCGCCAAAAGCCACGACATCGGCGACGGGATCCTCGAAAAGGATGACCCTCAGCTGGCAGGAAAGATCCGCAGGCTGAAAAAGAGGCACGCTGCTTTCCGGATCAAGCATGTTTCCTGGTGGGAGGAGGAGATGCCTTCGGAGGCCGAGATGGAAGAAGGCCGCAAAAACCTGGAAGCAGCCGGCTGGGAAGTAGATCTCATCATAACCCATTGCTGCGCCGCGAGCCTGATGGAAGAGGCGGCAGGCGGCCTCTGCGGGAGCGACTGGCTGACGGAGTTCTTTTCCGAGATACGGGCAAAATGTTCGTATGGGCACTGGTATTTCGGCCACTATCATGTGGACGAAGAGTGGGGAGAAAAGGAGACGTGTCTCTATCAGAACATCGTGGAACTGACGGACCAGGATCCTTTGTTTTTTCTTGACTTTATTTATGAATGATACTAAACTAACTTTTAGGTTTTAACCACTACCAATTAAAGAGAGGTGTTTATTGTGAAGAAGGTATTATCGATCCTTTTGGTCGCAGTGATGGTCCTTTCGATGGCCGCCTGCGGTGGAAAAGAAGAGTACGAGATCGCTGTCGTCACCGACGTGGGACAGCTGATGGACGGCGGATTCAACCAGGGTACTTATGAAGGCGTGGAGACTTATGCCAAGGCCAACAATAAGACCTACAACTATTATCAGCCTGCCAACGGCGCCAACGCCACCGACAATGACCGTGTCGCGGCAATGCGCCAGGCCATCACCAACGGAGCTAAAGTCATCGTCGCACCTGGCTTCCTGCAGGCAGCTGCCATGACGACAGTAGCCATGGAGAGCCCGGATGTCAAGTTCGTCTTCGTGGACGGCTGGGCACTGGACGACGGCAAGGGCAACATGCTGAACAACGTTACTGCCATCGTTTACAAGGAGCAGGAATCCGGCTATCTGGCCGGCTACGCGGCTGTCAAGGACGGCTACACCAAGCTGGGCGGAACCTTCGGCGGCGGCGGATCCAACCCTGCCTGCAACCGTTTCGCCTATGGCTATGTCCAGGGCGCAAAGGATGCTGCTGACGAGATGGGCGTGGACGTTGAGATCAAGATCAGCTTCATGTACGGTTCCGCATTCTCCGCTTCTCAGGAGCTGGCGACCCAGATGGGCAGCTGGTACAATGCCGGCACTCAGGTCGTGTTCTCCTGCGGCGGTTCCATGGTGCAGAGCGTCATCCAGGCTGCCAACGAGACTGCCGACGGCAAGGTCATCGGCGTTGACACCGACCAGTCCACTCTGTCCGATCGCGTCATCACCTCTGCCATGAAGGGCCTGAGCGTTTCCGTTCAGAAGGTCCTTGGCCAGTACTATGCCGGCGAGTGGGATGCCAAGCTTGGCGGACAGGCTTCCAACCTGGGTGCTGCCGACGATGCCACCGGACTGCCCATGGCAACTTCCAAGTTCACGAACTTCACCGAGGCTGATTACAACGCTCTGTACGAGAAAGTCAAGAGCGGCGCGATCACTCCGGACGCCAACGTGGAAGGCTGCGACAAGGCCGATTTCTGGACCAACGCTGTGGCCGGTTCTCATGTGACGATCATCTTCGAACAGTGATCTGACGCATTCAAATCGAAAAGGGAGGAAAGGACTGTGGTCCTTTCCTCTTTTCAAAATAACTGGTTTTAACGATCAAAGGAGACAGAGCTTATGAGTGAACAACCGTATGTGATCGAGATGCGGCACATCTCGAAAACGTTCGGGACCCTGAAGGCCAACGATGACATCACGCTGCAGCTGCGCCGCGGCGAGATCCATGCGCTTTTGGGCGAGAACGGTGCCGGCAAATCGACCCTGATGAGCATTCTGTTCGGCCTTTACGACCCGGATTCCGGCGAGATCCTAAAGGACGGAAAGCCGGTGAGCATCAAGGACCCGAACGACGCGACGGCACTGGGCATCGGCATGGTGCACCAGCATTTTAAGCTGGTGGAATGCTTTACGGTCCTGGACAACATCATCCTTGGCGCAGAGGATACGAACATGGGCTTCCTCCAGAAGAAGAAAGCCCGTGAAAAAGTCAAGGAGCTTTCTGAAAAATACGGCCTCTTCGTCGATCCGGACGCGCTCATTTCCGACATCACCGTCGGCATGCAGCAGCGCACCGAGATCCTGAAGATGCTCTACCGGGACAACGA
>JAGAEH010000173.1 GCA_017613225.1 Lachnospiraceae bacterium | reverse complement strand
GGAAAAGACGCCTTTCAGAATGACGATCTCATAAGTACTTTTCGATGAGATCTTTCTGGTGCAGTTGTTTTCGAAACCCCAGCATACTGTCGCTGCGATCACCAGAAGCGAGCCATAGGAAAAGCGAAAGCTTTCCGAGCCGTCAAAGGAGAGCAGGATGCTGGAAAGCGTAATAAGAGCGATTGCAAACCACAGCCGTTTCGAAACGGTTTCCTTGAAAACTACAAGCGCGATCAGCGATGTTGCAACAATCTCGAAATTACCAAGCAGAGAAGCATTCGATGCAAATCCCATAGAGAGCCCTATCCTGATTCGAGCATCCGCTGCAATATCAATCTTAAATTCACCGGGATCCTTAAAGAAATACGATTCGGATCGTAACACATCAAGTTCGTTTACCCATGCACGAGACAGCTTCCAGCCTTCTTCCCTTCTACCCCAGCAGCCAGAGCCGCCGTCAGCCCGTCACATAACACCAGAGTGGCAGGGTCACCAGCGAGCAGGCCGTTGTAAAGACGATACATTTACTGGCAAACACGGCATCGCCGCCGTACCGGGCTGCCATGATCGGCGCCGTGGCACCGGCCGGCGCGCCGGACATGAAAACACTCACGCTCAGGGCCGTTCCGCGCAGGCCCAGCAGATATCCCAGGCCCCAGGCAAAAGCCGGGATCAGAAGCAATCGGACCAGGCTTAAGCGGCACACATCCTTCTCGGCTATCTTTTTCCAGCTGATATCAGCCAGAAACGTACCGATCAGGATCATGATCAGGGGCGTATTGCAGGCACCGATCAGCTCCACGGGCCGGGCCAGCACATAGGGCAGCTTCCGCCCGGTAAAGAGCAAAAGAAGGCCGACCAATGTCCCGATCATGGCCGGATTCGTGAGCGATTTTTTGACGATCTTCCAGGGATCCTGCCTGTCCGATATAAAATAGGAAGGCCCGACGGACCACATGGCGACGCGCATCGGGATGAGGAAGAGCGATACATACAGGATCCCTTCCGCCCCGTACAGCGCCTCCGCGATCGGGTTGCCGAAAAAGCCGCTCATGGCCGCCACGCCGCAGTACTGCATGACGCGCCGGTGTGCCTCCGGGCTCTTTCGGTATAAAAAGCGGTTCGCGAGCACCGTGGCCAGCAGGATCAGGGTGCCTGAAAAAAGCAGCATAAAGCTGCTTTTCAAGGCTTCGGGCGAGGTCCCGCTCATACCCGCTTTTATGACATTGCAGGGAATGATCACGTCCAAGCAGAGCCCGGTCAGTCCGCTCCGGACTTTTTCATCGATCATCCCGGTTTTTTTGCACAGGAAACCGACGCCCATCATAAGGATCAGGACGGCCTGCAGCTGAAGCATATCCGTAAACAGCATAAGGTACCTCCGAGATCACACTTTGACCGGGGTCAGATAAACACCCCCAGGCGCAGGAGCTTCTGTTCCAGCTCACGCACATGCGCCGGCGCCGATTCGAAATAGGCGGCCGCCGCCTGGCAGATGGCATTGGTCAGCGCCATGTAGCTGGCATAGCAGGGTAAATACCCCTGGGACGAGATGGAGCAGTGGAACACCACCTCTGCCTCCGCATACAGGGGGGACGGGCCGTTGTCCGTGATCAGGGCAATGGGAACGCCCCGGCTGTGCAGGTCCCGGACAAGTTCCACCGTCAGGGACGTATAGCGCTGGAAGCAGGTCACGATCACCAGATCGTCCGGCGTGACCAGACTGATCCGGTCATAGTAATCGCTCACGCCGCCCGAGATCGCATGGACCGGCAGCCCCAGATATTGCAGGGCATGCGCGAAATAGCCGGCCAGGAAAGTCGAGGATCGTCCGCCGAACAGATAGATGTTCTTTGCCTTTTTCATCATGGGCAGAAGCTTTTCCAGACTCTGCGTGTTCACAGGGTTCTCCAGGGTCGTCTGAACATTGCCCAGGGATTCTTCCAGCACCTTGGCAAAATGGTTCTGGCTCTCCTCGTTCTTGCTGCTTCCTTCGGAGATCTTGTTGTACATGACCAGTTCCGAATGGACGGAATCGGCAAACACTTTTTTAAATTCAGCAAAGCTGGGAAAGCCCATCTGCAGGCAGAACTTGACCACCGTGGATTCACTGACGCCTATATTCTGCGCCAGTGCCGAGATGGACAAAAACGGGATCTGATAACAGTTATCCACAACATAGGCCGCGACCAGCCGCTGAGCAGCCGGGAACCCCGCCTGTGCTTTTATGATCTTTTCAATCAGTTCATGCATATCTGCGCTCTCCTTGAAACAGTGATGCGGGTAAACTCTATCAATCTTTTTGTAGTATATCACGTTTGGACCTACTTGCAAATCAAAAAGATTTCTTAACAAAAAATAAAAGTTTCCTCTTGCGTCCCGGAAAAAAATGTGCTATCCTCGGGTCATAAGAAAAGAAAAGTTTTTCACTTCAGTTCTGTTTTAAAATTTTTCTTTTTCGCACGTGTCCGGCCAGGCGCCTGTCGGAGCGAGATCCACCCCGCCACACCGGGATGCAAAAAGCTTTCCTTCAGGGCTCGGTTCGGAAAAACTCTTAGAAGGGAGAACAATTATGATTCCTGTCGAAAAAATCGCTGGCGGAACAATCGGCAACCTCGTGTATTACGTTGCCATCATCGGCATCCTGATCCTGGTCGCCACGTTCCTTCGCCTGAAGGTCCCGTTCCTCCGCAAGGCCTTCATCCCCGCATCCCTGCTGGCCGGCCTGATCGGCCTGATCCTGGGCCCTCATGTCCTCAAGGTTATTCCTGCCGATATGATGTCCAGCATCGGCGCGCTGCCCGGACACATGATCACCATCGTGTTCGCCTGCATGCTGCTTGGCGTCAAGAACGAAAAGGGGGCCGGAAAGCTGTACGCGCACGACATGGTTGCCGGTCTTGGCTGGCTCTGGTCCAACTCCTTCATGCAGGTTGGTGTGGCTTCCCTGCTGACAGGACTTCTCTTTACTCCTTTATTCGGCACCAACGGCCTGTTCGGTTCCGTATTTGAAATCGGTTTCGCCGGAGGCCACGGCACAGCCGGCGGCATGGCGGATACCTTCACCAACACCTTCAACTGGGCTGACGGCGGCGATCTGGGCAAGACCACCGCGACCATCGGTCTTCTTTGCGGCATCTTCGGCGGCATGCTGATCATCAATATTGCTGTTCGTAAGAAATGGACCAAGGTCCTGACCGTCCCTACCAAGGGCAACGAAGCGAAAGAAGTTTTCCCGGAGAAGGAACGCGAAGCCAGTTCGTACGGCACTATCTCCAACGACGTAGTAGAACCTTTTGCCTTCCATCTGGCTATCATCGGTGTTGCGATCCTGATCGGCCGTCTGATCGTCTGGGGCTTCGGCAAGATCTTCGGCTATACCGGTTTGCCGCTGTTCCCGTTCGCCATGATCGGCGGCTGGCTGATCAATATCCTGGCACAGCACACCAAATTAAAAGACCTCTTCGACCGCAAGACCTTCTTGCGGATCCAGGGCATGGCTCTGGAGATCCTGGTTACCGGCGCTGTCGCATCCGTCAGCATCCCGGTCGTCTTAAAGTACTGGGCTCCGCTGCTGATCACCACCATCGTCATCATGGCGCTCATGGTGTTCTACATGCTGTGGCTGTCTCCCCGTATCTTCGAGGACTGCTGGTTTGAACAGGGCATCATCCGCTATGGCGCCTTCACCGGTGTTGCCGCTGTCGGTTATATGCTGCTCCGCTGCTCCGACCCGAAGATGGAAACCAATGCCGGTACCATCTATGCGCTGGATGGCCCGCTGATGAGCCCGTTCATCGGCGGCGGTCTTGTCACGGCCCTGTGGCCTGCCATGATCACCAAATTCGGTGCTACTGTCTGGGGCCTGATCGCCTGCGGCATTTCGCTGGCTATCTTCTTAGTCATCTTCTTCCTGTTCCGGGTGAAGAACTTCAAGATGCAGCAGCGCAACTGACCGTTTTAACACCAAGCTCCGCCGCGGCATCCCTGCGGCGGAGCTTTTCCTTGAGTCCGTGTGACTCCCTACATCCTTATTTATGCTTAGGAGGCAAATGCCATGAACAAACCTGTTGCCGTCATCGGCGCCGGAAACGGCGGCTGTGCCATTTCCGCGTATCTGTCCAGTCAGGGCGCCAAAGTCAATCTGTGTGACCTGTTCCCCCAGTATCTGAAGGATCTGGAGGAAAACGGAGGGATCGAGCTGACTTTGGAAGGCGTAACGACCCATCAGACGCTGAATATGCTGACCACGAACGTCCCTGCCGCCATCGCTGACGCCAAGCTGATCATGGTCGTTACCCCGTCCTTCACCCACAAAATGATTGCCAAGGCCGCTGCTGCCGCCTTAAAGGACGATCAGATCGTCGTCTTAAACCCCGGGCGGACCGGCGGTGCGCTGGAATTTTTAAATACCATCCGTGAGGAAGGCTGCCACGCGAAGATCATCATTGCCGAGACGCAGACCCTCATTTACTCCTGCCGGCGGACCGGCGGCGCTGCCGTTGAGATCTACGGCACCAAAAAAGAAGTCGATCTCGGGACCTTCCCCGCCAACCGGACGCAGGAAGTTCTGGACGTGCTGCATCCCTACTATCCGCAGTTTGCACCTGCCAAGAACTGCCTGCAGACCTCCCTTTCCAATATCGGTGCTCTCTTCCATCCGACCCCGGTGCTCTTAAATGTGGGCCGCATTGAGAACGATGAGCGCGGCTACCGCTACTATGTCGACGGCATTACCCCTTCGGTCGCCAAGCTGATCCACCAGATCGATCTGGAGCGGCAGGCCGTTGCCAATGCCTATCACACCCCTGTCATCAGTGCAGAGGAGTGGCTGAAACAATCTTACGAAACATACGGTGATTCGCTCTATGAGCTGATCCAGCACAACGAGGCCTATTTTGATATCATGGCGCCGCATACCATCGACGCCCGCTATGTCACGGAAGACGTCCCCATGAGTCTGGTCCCGATCTCCGAGCTGGGTCATATCGCAGGCGTCCCCGTCCCGAATATCGATGCCGTCATCGCGCTGACCTCTACCCTCTTCGGCAAGGATTTCCGCGCGGAAGGCCGCTGTGCCAAGAACCTCGGCATAGAAGGCATGACCCGCGACCAGGTCGCACATTTCTTTGAAACCGGCGAGAAATAATTCTCCAGACATACACCTGGCCGCCCAGAAGCAGGGCGGCAAAGCAATTTAGAAAAAGGAGATTTTGCTATGACTCATGAACTGCTGTTTCTGAACAACAAAGACATGGAAAAATTAGGCGTAAACGACATGAAGGCCACCATCCACGACGTCAAGCGGGCTTATATCCTGACCGAGCAGGGCGACGTGCTGGTTCCCGGCAAGTGCGTTATGCGCTGGGGCACCACCCCGGAAGATGAAAACGTGTACGGCCGCATCAACGCCATGCCCGGCATGATCGGCGGCGAATACAACATGGCCGGCATCAAGTGGATCGGCAGCGGCCCCATGAACTACAAGAAGGGCCTGCCCCGTGCCAGCGTGACCGTCATTTTAAATGACTGCGACACCAAACTGCCCGTCTGCGTAGCCGATGGCACAGCCGTTTCCGCCAAGCGGACCGGCGCCTCCGGCGGGGTCGCCATGGAGCTCTTAAGCCGGAAGGATGCCAGCGTGATGACCATCTGCGGCGCCGGCGCTCAGGGCCGTACGCAGCTGGAAGCCGCGCTGATCGTCCGACCGACCATCAAGACCGTCTATGTTTACGATATTCGTCCGGAAAGCTCCGAAAAGTTTGCCGAAGAAGGCCGGGCCAAATATCCGGATGTGAAATTTGTCCCCGTGGCCGATCCCGAACAGGCTGTCCGCGAAAGTGATATCACCGTCTGCGTGACCCTGGCCAATGAGCCCATCGTACACTCCGAATGGTTAAAGAAGGGCTGCCTGCTCATGAACATGGCCGACTATGAAGTCTCCAAGAACTGCGTCCGCAAGGCTTCCAAGATCGTGGTGGACAACTGGGAGACCATCAAGCACCGTCTGGTTTCGACCGTCGCCATTATGGCGCACGAAGGCGAGATCAAGGACGAGGATATCCACGCCCAGCTTGGCGAGATCCTCTGTGGCAAGAAGTGCGGCCGCGAGAATGACGAGGAGATCATCTACTTCAACGCCGTCGGTACCGGTATTCTGGACCTGGCCGTCACCACCCGCTGCTACAAGAAGGCGTTGGAAGAAGGCATCGGAACGAAGCTCAAATACTGGGAATAATTTCATACCCGCACAATCTTCTCCTACATACAGCATCCCTGAGTCAAAAACTCAGGGATGTTTTTTTGCGGAAGGGAAGTGCTTGACGGGAGGCAGCACGATGGCTGCTCGATATATTTTTATCGTTTTTCGATAATTTTTGCTTGACAAGCGATACTTCCCGTGCTGCACTGCCTCTTGGTCGGAGAAGCCGGAATGCGGCCTTAAGGACAGCACTCTGTTGTCCTGCCACCGCAAAGTCCGGTCCGGCCGGGTCCTTGATGCCGAGACTTAATGTCAGGCTTCCCTGCGGGTCCGCATCGATCAGAAGGACTCTTTTTCCTTCCTGCGCGAGACAGACTCCCAGGTTCGCCACTGTAGTCGTTTTCCCGACGCCGCCTTTCTGATTGATAACGGCAATCACTTTACAGTTACTCATGGTCCTCCTTTCTTAAGAAATGGAAGGATCCGAGCCTTTAGCCCCGTATCATTTGTCATCTCATAGAAGTGGATGGCATCAGGCTGACGGATCCTTCCCGAATATAGGATAGGGTTTCCCCTTTGTTTTTTTGTGTTTGTCTGCAAGCTATTTCTCCCCGGCCCCCGCTTGCGGGATCTTATCAGACGGCTGACTGCTTTCAGCTCCATGGGACTCTCACCCCCGTCAGGTTCTCTGCGGCCGCTCT
>JAGAEH010000172.1 GCA_017613225.1 Lachnospiraceae bacterium | reverse complement strand
ATGGCGCTGGCCTGCAACCCGATCCTGCTGCTGGCTGACGAGCCGACCACCGCTCTGGACGTGACGATCCAGGCACAGATCCTGGAGCTGATCAACAACTTAAAGAAACAGAGGAATCTGTCCGTTATCTTCATCTCCCACGACCTGGGCGTCATCGCCAATATGGCGGACCGCATCGCGGTCATGTATGCCGGAAAGATCGTGGAATACGGGACGGCGGAAGAAGTCTTCTACGAGCCGGCGCACCCTTACACCTGGGCGCTGCTGTCCTCCGTGCCGGATCTGGCGACCAAGGAAAAGCTGTCCTTCATCCCGGGCACACCGCCCAACATGATCTATCCGCCGAAGGGCGACGCCTTCGCGGAGCGCAACGCCAATGCGCTGAAGATCGACTTCGAGGAACAGCCGCCTATGTTCCAGATCACCGAGACCCACTTCGCGGCCACGTGGCTGCTGCATCCCAACGCGCCTAAGCTGGAGATGCCGGCCGTCATTACTGAGCGTATCCGCAGAGTGAGAGAGCAGAGGGAGGCGTTAAAATGAGCGAATTTGTGAAGAACCCGGTTCAGGACGAGAACGAAGAACCCCTGCTGCGGGTAGAGCATCTGTCCATGTATTTCGGCAGACGCCGGGCCGAGAAGAAGGCCGTCAACGACGTTTCCTTTGACATCAAGCGCGGCGAAGTATTCGGCCTGGTGGGCGAGTCCGGCTGCGGCAAGACTACCACGGGACGTACCATCATCCGTCTGTACGACGCCACCTCCGGCAGCGTGTACTTCAAGGGCCGCCGCATCGTGGCCGGCACGCGCAGCTATACGGACGAGATCAAGGAGCTGAAGAAGGAGCTTCCGACCGCGGATGAAGCCCGCAAGAAGGAGATCGAGGCCCGCATCTCCGAGCTGGAAAAGGAGATCAAGAAAGCGCGCTACGATCACAAGCACGGCAACGATGACTGGATCAAGGACGAGCTGAAGCGCATCGACGCGGAGTATGAGGAGGCCAAGAAGACGGCCACCGGCGAGGAGCTGCACAAGCTCCACCGCGACTATCTGCGGGAGAGGCATCAGATCAAGAAATCCAAGCTGGTCACCAAGATCCAGATGATCTATCAGGATCCCGTGGCTTCGCTGGACCCCCGCATGACGGTCAAGGAGATCATCGCGGAAGGTCTGCGCATCCAGGGTGTTAAGGACAAGGAATACATCGACGAGCAGGTCTTCAAGATGCTGGAGACCGTCGGCCTGGTGGCCGAGCACGCGTCCCGCTATCCCCACGAGTTCTCCGGCGGCCAGCGGCAGCGTATCGGCATCGCCCGGTCCATCATCATGAATCCGGAACTGATCATCGCGGACGAGCCCATCTCCGCGCTGGACGTGTCCATCCGCGCCCAGGTCATCAACCTGCTGAACGAGCTGTGCCAGACCATGGGCCTGACGATCCTGTTCATCGCCCATGACCTGTCCGTGGTCAAGTACTTCTCGAACCGCATCGGCGTCATGTACTTCGGCAACCTGGTGGAACTGGCCACTTCGGACGAGCTGTTCGCCCATCCGACCCATCCCTACACCAAGTCGCTGCTGTCCGCCATCCCGCTGCCGGATCCGGTCTCCGAAAAGGACCGCGTCCGCATCCGGTACAACCCGCTGACGGATCACGAGTATTCAGAGGAGGAGCCTGCGCTGTACGAGATGGTTCCCGGACACTTTGTGCGCTGCACTACGAAGGAACTGGAAAAGTACAGAGCAGAGTACGATAAAGAATGAGTACCGAACTTGTTGAAACCAGCCAGAGTGAAAACAGGAAACAGTACAAGCCGTGGGTCAAATATGCAGTCACGGCCGGAATCGCCGCGGCCGCGGTCTTCCTGATCCTGGTCACCCGCGGTCTCTTCACCACAAACTGGATCGAGAAGGACCGCATCATGAACCTCTCCGACGCCTTCTTCCTGGTGGGGCTTTTGATCGCCTGCCTCGGAGGCCTGCTGTTCGTGTCCAGCGAAGGAGTATTTGACGGCCTGGCCTACGCTGTCAAATCCCTCTCCTGGTTCTTTACTCTCAAAAAGAAGCACGAGAGCTATGCGGAGTACAAAGAGCGCAGACACGGCGGAAAGCCCAGGAGCTTCCTGTTTCTGATCATCATCGGCCTGCTCTACGTAGGCATCGGCGGGATCTTCAACGCGATCTTCCTGTCCAGGTTTACCTGATCAGGACACTCAAAACACACAGGGACGGTCCTTTTGTGTCAGCACAAAGGGACGGTCCTTTTGTGTTGCCCGAATTAGCGCACAGCAGCACACGGGGACGGTCCTTTTGTGCTGATCTATTTAGTATTTTCTGAGGATCCCTATACTCATACCGGAAAGCCGGCTCAGCTGCCTCGTTGAGATTCCCTTTTCGCACAGTATAGGGATCACTGCTTTTAACTGGGCATCTTCAAGCCGCGCAAAGTCTTGCGGCTGCAGACCTGTAATACTGCGAATGATCTGAACAGCCTGCCGGTCGGTGACCCGCTTAGGTGTATCATCCAAGCAGGAAGAATCACATGGCCGGCTCAGGAAATCGATCAATTCAGGCCGGCTTAACAGCTTTTCTGCAAAGCTCGTATCAGTGATTCCCCCTCCGTAAAAGTAATCCCTTGCGCTGCTCCAATAGTATTCTGCCGCATTTGCGCAGAGGCCGTCCTTGACAGGGTTATAAAGAATATAGTGTAAAACGGTCAAAAAATAGCTGTCGTTGTCGACAGGCTTGCTTTTAAATCTGTCCTGGAACAGATGACCGCTTCTGTCATGCAGTTTATTATACCAGACAGCATAACGTGTTCCGATACGTTTAACCAATGCGGAGAGAGGCTCGCTGTTTGCCCTGATCAAGAGATGAAGATGATTGTTCATCAGGCAATACGCGTATAATTCATAATTACTGACCTCGCGGCAATCCTTGAGGATCTCCAAAAAACGCGATCTATCCCTGGCATCCGTGAAAATGGGCTGCCGGTTGATTCCGCGCATCATGACATGATAGATGCCGCTGGTGCCGATGATCCTTGCAGTTCGAGACATAGATAGAACCTTTCGTAGAAATGAGAATAGAAAGAATGAGCAACAGACTGTTGATAGAAGATATCATACGTATTTTCAGCGGATAATGCAAGCAGATTGTGGAAATCGGGAGAAAGACGAGCACAAAAGGACCGTCCCTGTGTGTTCTGCCAAAGAATAGCAAAAACCGTTTGACTTCGGCTAACTGAGGTGGTATTCTGACGATAGTTAGTTGAGACTAACTGAAGGAGCGGATACGGCGATGAAGCTGAATGAACTGGAGATCGGAAAACGGGGCGTGATCGAGTCCGTCGGCGGCGAGGGAGCCCTGCGCCAGCACTTTCTGGACATGGGCGTGATCCCCGGCGCGGAGGTGTCGGTGGTCAAGTTCGCGCCCATGGGAGATCCCATGGAACTGCTGATCCACGGCTACAGCCTGACGCTGCGGGTGGCTGACGCGGCGAAGATCGAAGTCGCGCCTCTGGCGGAGAACGAAAAGAAAGAGCCGGATCAGCTGGAACGGGAGCGGCGCAAAAGCGCGCACCCCGGCCTGGGCGAGGGCGGAAAGTTCCATCCCAAGGGCAGCGGCGATCCGCTTCCCGAAGGCACGATCCTCACCTTCGGCCTTGTGGGCAATCAGAACGCGGGCAAAACCACTCTGTTCAACCAGCTCACCGGTTCCAACCAGCATGTGGGCAATTTCCCCGGGGTGACGGTGGACCGGAAAGACGGCAGCATCAAGGGCCACAGCGATACGCTGATCACGGATCTGCCGGGCATCTACTCCATGTCCCCCTATTCCAGCGAGGAGATGATCTCCCGCAATTTTGTGCTGGATGAAAAACCCAAGGCCATCATCAACATCGTGGACGCCTCCAACATCGAGCGGAACCTCTATCTGACCATGCAGCTGCTGGAGATGGACGTGCCCATGGTGGTGGCTCTGAACATGATGGACGAGGTGACCGCCAACGGCGGCAGCGTGGACATCAACGAGATGGAAGCGATGCTGGGCGTGCCGGTGGTGGCGATCTCCGCCATCAAAAACGAAGGCGTGGACGAACTGATCGACCACGCCATGCACGTGGCAAAGTATCAGGAGCCGCCGGTGCGGCAGGACTTCTGCGACGAGTCCCACCGGGGCGGCGCGGTGCACCGCTGTCTCCACGGCGTGCGGCATCTGATCGAGGACCACGCGAAAGAGGCCGGCATCCCCCTGCGGTTCGCCTCCAGCAAGCTGATCGAGGGCGACGAGCAGATCAAGGAAAAACTGAAACTGGATCAGAACGAGAGCGAGATGCTGGAGCATATCATCCTGCAGATGGAAAAGGAGTGCGGCCTGGACCGCAGCGCCGCCATCGCGGACATGCGCTTCACCTTTATCAGCCGCGTGTGCGCGGAGACGGTGCGGAAGCCCAGGGTCACGAAGGAACACCTGCGCAGCGAGGCCGTCGACCGCATCCTGACCGGAAAATACACGGCCATCCCGGCTTTCATCGTCATCATGGGCCTGGTCTTCTGGCTGACCTTCAACGTGATCGGCGCCTGGCTCCAGGGGCTGATGGAACAGGGCGTGGGCGCCCTGACGGAGGCGGTGGACAAAGCGCTGACAACGGCCGGCGTGAACACCGTGATCCACGGGCTGGTGATAGAGGGCATCTTTGAAGGCGTGGGCAGCGTGCTGAGCTTTCTGCCCATCATCGTGACGCTGTTCTTCTTCATGTCGATCCTGGAGGATTCGGGCTACATCGCCCGGGTGGCCTTTGTGATGGACAAACTGCTGCGCAAGATCGGCCTGTCCGGCCGCAGCATCGTGCCCATGCTGATCGGCTTCGGCTGCACGGTGCCCGCCGTGATGTCCACTAGGACGCTCCCCAGCGAGCGGGACCGCAAGATGACCATCCTTCTGACGCCTTTCATGAGCTGCACGGCCAAAGTGCCGATCTACGCCTTCTTTGTGAGCGCTTTTTTCCCGGGGCGCGGCGCGCTGATCATGATGGGACTTTACGCCCTGGGCATCCTGCTGGGCGTGCTGGCCGCCTTCCTGTACAAGGGGACGATCTTCAAGGGAGAGGCCGTGCCCTTCGTGATGGAACTGCCCAACTACCGCCTGCCCGCGGCCAAGAACGTGCTGCGGCTGCTGTGGGACAAGGCCAAGGACTTCCTGCAGCGGGCCTTT
>JAGAEH010000171.1 GCA_017613225.1 Lachnospiraceae bacterium | reverse complement strand
GTACAGGTAGCGATTCCCAGTTTTTTCGCGCCGATCTTCTCCGCGAAGACCATGATCTCCTCCACGCGGGTCAGCTGGCAGTAGTAGTCCGCCTCCACTTCTGCCGCAGCCACGGCGATGCGGTTGACATCTTCCTTCTCATATTCCTTCAGCGCGTCCTGCAGCACCTCCGGCTCCAGATCCACCGTCAGGCAGAAATCCGGATAGGTCTTGTCTCCCTTTCGGCAATTGATCACCGAACAGTCTACGCAGCTCAGTTTTTTGTCGTCCATCTTATCTCTCCATATTATTGATAGTTTTATTATAATTCAGTTCCTCTCATAACAGCAAGCCCAATGCAGTCATCTTCAGGATACGTTCTGCCAACTCCTTTTTTCACAAAAGCAGATACTATTTGTCTTTTGTTCTGTTTCGTCTGCTTTCGGATACGTTCCGAACCGGCTCTGGCAGCAGCCTCTCCACATTATTCCATGTATCTTTTAAATAATCCGGAATTCGGCACATTCCCGTCCATGTTTCACTCTTTCTTCGCTGAAAAATGAAAGGAAAAAGCAGACGAAAGTCCGTTTTACATTGGGTTTCGTCTGCTCGGCTCATAAACTTTGCCTGAAAATGGGCGTCAATGACGACTCATCTTCTTTTATTTGATGAATCCGACCTGTTTGCTGATCAGATCCACCTGCTCATCCTTGCGTTTGTTGTACTCGACCTTCTTTTCCTCAAAATAGTTGCGGCCTTCCGCATCGATGGAAACGATCAGCGGGCCGAACTCTTTCACGCGGCAGTTCCACAGTGTCTCAGGCATGCCCAGGTCACGCCACTCGGCGCGCTCGATCTCCTCCACACACACGGCAGCTACAACGGCATTGCCGGCCGGGATCACGCAGTGGATGCAGCCGAAGTCCTTGCAGGCATTGGCGGTGTTCTCCTTCATTCCGCCCTTTCCGACGATCACACGCACGCCGGTGGTCTGGACGAACTCATATTCGAACTTCTCCATGCGCATGCTGGTGGTCGGTCCGACGGAGACCATTTCAAACTTGTCGTTCTCCAGCGGCCGGATGATGGGGCCTGCGTGCAGGATCGCGTTGTTGCGAACGTCCACGGGGATCTCGCGCCCCTCTTCAACGACGCGGCGGTGCGCCACGTCACGGCAGGTGGTCAGGCTTCCATCCAGATAGATGATGTCGCCGATGTGGATATCCTTCAGATCCTCCGCGGATACAGGGGTGATCAGAACCTTTTTTCCGTCTCTGATTTCGATCATTGTTCGTTCCTCCTTTTCTGACTTATGCCTGCTTTACATCTCAAAACCGCTGTGGGTGGTAACGGTCCAGTTCAGGTCCTTATCGAAAACGATGTGACCCCTCCGATGGCTCCAGCAGCCCACGTTCACGGCCACGCCGATGGCGGAAGGATGACGGGCGGTGTTTTCAATGTGCACGCCCATCACGGAGTAATTGCCGCCCATGCCCTGCGGGCCAAGGCCGATGGCATTGATGCCGTCTTCCAGGAGCTTTTCCATCTTCGCGGCACGCTCGTTGTCGTTATGGCTGCCGATGGGACGCATCAGCGCCTTTTTAGACAGAAGCGCAGCCGTCTCCACTGCGTTTGCAACACCTACGCCTACCAGAAGAGGAGGGCAGGCATTCAAGCCGTAGGAAGTCATGCGATCCAGCACGAACTTGGTAACGCCTTCATAACCTTCACCCGGCATCAACACGGTGGCATTTCCGGGAAGGGTGCAGCCGCCGCCGGCCATGTAGGTGTAGATCTCACAGCCGTCCCAGTTGGGTACGATGTCCCACCAGACGGTCGGGGTGCCCTTTCCCACGTTCTTTCCGGTATTATATTCATCAAAAGTCTCTACGGAATTGTGGCGCAGCGGCGTCTCAAAGGTCGCCTTTACCACAGCCTCTTTCAGCAGTCCTTCCAGCTCGTTGATCAGCGGAAAGCCGGTGCCGCACTTTACCCAGAACTGCAGCACGCCGGTGTCCTGGCAGGAAGGGCGGTCCAGTTCCCTGGCCAGCTTCTGGTTGCGGAACATGGTATCGTAGATCACGGTCGCCATGGGGCTGTCTTCCTTAGCCCGCAGCTCTTCCAACTTGGCGATCACGTCGTCCGGCAGGACCTTGCCGGTATAGCCAACAAACTTTGCCATCGTTTCGGTCATCTTCTGGACCTGTACTTCTTTCGTCATGGTATTCCTCCTTGTCATCTATAACAGTATGCTGAATATCTTGGAATCTTGCGTCACGGATAGAACGGGAAGGCGATCGGCAGTACGATCATGCTGACCACCAGGGCTATCACGATGAGCGGCAAGCCGGACTTTACATAGTCCATGAACTTGTAGTTGCCGGCGCCTACCACCATGGTGTTGGCAGGCATGCCGATGGGCGTCGCGTAGGCACAGGAACCGCCGATCACGCAGGCCATCAGCACCGCACGGGGGTCCGCACCCATGCCCTGGGCGATGGACAGGCAGATGGGAGCCATCAGGGCGGTCGTCGCGGTGTTGGACATGAAGTTGGTCATCACACAGCAGAGCAGCAGCACCACGAAGGTGAGCAGATAGGGAGAAGGATTCTCGCCCAGCAGGCCGATCACCTTGTCGGCGATCATCTGGCCGGCGCCGGAGCTCTGAAGAGCGGAGGCCAGGGAAAGCGTGCCGCCGAACAGGAAGATGGTCTTCAGATCGATGGACTTTAAGGCTTCTTTCTCGGAGATGACCTTGGTCAGGATCAGCAGGATGGCGCCGATGCAGCCGCTCACGGAGAGCTTCACGCCGATCTGGTCTTCAAAGATCATGGCGAGGAGCGTCAGGACCAGGATGACCAGGGAAAGGACCTGTCTCCACCGGGGTACATTGCTGAAATCTTTCTTTTCGTCGAAGATGCCTTCGTCATCGCTCGTATCGTGATTGGGCAGGAGTTTAAAGCCGATGGTGGCGTAGAACAGGATGCCTACGATCAGGATGGGCAGACCCACGATGGCGTATTCGAAGAACCCGAAGGATAAGTCGATGGACTGCAGGGTGCTCTGGGCGATCATGTTGCCAGGGGCGCCGATCAGTGAGAGATTGCCGCCCATGGCTGCCGCGAATACCAGAGGCATCAGCAGACGGGAGCGCTTAAAACCGGACTTGGCGGCGATGCCGATCACCACGGGGATCAGGATGGCAGCCGTGCCGGTGTTGGACAGGAAGCCGCTCATTACGCCGACGATCACCATGATGGCGACGATCAGGCTGCGCTCGGTCTTGGCGAACTTGGTGACCAGGCCGCCGATCTTGTTGGCCATGCCGGTCTCAAACAGGGCGCCGCCTACGATGAACATGGCGACGAACAGGACCACATTGCTGTCGATAAAGCCGGAAAAGGCTGTCTTGAAGTCCAGGACGCCGGTGACACAAAGGCCGATGCAGACGATCATGGATGTCACGCCCAGCGGGATCAGTTCTGTTACGAACATCACGACCGCGAAGGCCAGGAATAGCAGGGTAATGGTTGCGGGACTCATCGATTCTCTCTCCTCCTAAAGCTTGTCTGTGAACAGAGTTTTTTGCATCGGCCGAATGCACTTTCTTTCGTTGAGTCCATTGTAAAAGAGCATGTTCTATTTGTCTATTTAATGAAATTCATATATTGATAAGTAATTCTTATGGATATTCTTGATTTTTCTCTCTTTGTCTGCGATACTGATATTAAAGAAGGAGGCCGCCATGACGATCAACCAACTGCGCTATTTCTGTACCGCTGCCCGCTGCCACAGCATCACCGGGGCCGCAAAACTGCTGTTCGTGACCCAGCCCGCCGTATCGCTGGCCATCAGGGAGCTGGAAAAAGAATTCTCCCTGACACTGTTCTCCTATGCAAAAAACCGGTTGGAACTCACAAAAGAGGGTGAGGCTTTCTATGAGCAGGCAGCCGCGCTGCTGCGGCAGAGTGATGACATGCAGGCCCACTTCCAGGACAGGGCCCAGACCCGGCCAACGGTGCGGGTCGGGATCCCTCCCATGCTCAGCACCGTCTTCTTCCCGGCTCTGATAGACGCTTTCCACGAAAAGCACCCGGACATCTGGCTGGAGCTTTCCGAGTTCGGTTCTGTACGCGCCTGCGACATGGTCCAGGATGAGCGGCTGGATCTTGGTCTGGTCAACATGGAACATTACAGCATCGATAAGTTTTCCTCGCTGGTGCTCGCCAATGACAAGCTGGTCTTTTGCGTGGAACCGCAGCATCATCTGGCAAATGTAGAGCATCTCACTTTAGACAAGCTGGACGGCGAGCCGCTGATCCTCTTCAATCACGACTCCGTCCAGAACCAATTGCTGAACCAGCATTTTCGAACACTCGGTGTCTCACCGCGGATCATCCTGCACTGCAGCCAGCTCGTCACAACGCTCAACTTTCTGCGTTCCGGAAAGTGCGGCTGCTTTTTATTCTCCTCCATGCTGCCCTATGTACCTGAACTAAAAGGGATCCCCGTAGAACCGGAGATCCCCATGAAGATCGGTCTGGTATGGAAAAAGGGGAAATATATCTCCTCTTACACACAGACGTTGAAACGTTTTTGTGAAAAATACTATAAAGAACATCCTTTGGCATGACCCCGGATGCCAGATCTGTCTTTATTCTAATTCTGCGTCCCGTAAGATCCCGTAGAGACTTCCGTCTCTCTCATAGGTGTCATAGACTCCTTTTACAGTAATGATCTCTCCGATGGACGGATAGTCTTCCGGGTAAACAGCCCCTTCTCCCAGCTCAAACTCGAGTCCCTGCATGCAGCTGCAGGAAAGATCCGGCACCTCGCAGGCCAGATACAGATGCCCGGAAGATTCAATATAATAGGCATTGAACATCCCGGAAAGCTTTACCGTCTTCCCCCGGCTCTCCTCTGCGGTCGCCAGCAGATCTGCCACCCGGGAAAAAGTCAGATCGCTGCTCAGTACCGTCAGATCGACGTCGACCGGAGAACCGTTCCATTTTGTCGTCTCTTCCATCGGCTCCTCCGAGCCGCAGGCGCAAAAAGCGGAACACAGCAGCAGAATGATACAGAATAAAACTGTTCTTTTCCTCATGCCGTTCCTCCCGCTTTCTTTTATTGATGGCTCCGGCTGCGCAAAGCCTGCAAAAGCCGGGCCCTCCGCTTGATTCTAAGCATTTCCTTGCAGGATTGTCAAGCTTGACCCTGTCATCATAAGCGAAGCGGAGCCGAAGGATCCTTTTCCGGCACGTTCCTGTCATCCTGAGCGCAGCCTGCGAAGCAGGCGGAGCCGAAGGATCTCTTTTTAAAAATGTACAAATCTGCTTTGACAGAAGCCGCCCCGGATAGTATCTTATAGGAAGACTCAAATCAGCGCTGTGCGCCGAATGACGGAGGAAGATATGGCAGTTGACTACGAAACGATGAACAAGATCGTTAAGAAAGCTCTGTCCCTTGGCAAGAAAGAGCTGCCCAAGGGCCGCGTGGCGGACTACATTCCCGAACTGGCCAAAGCCCGGCCGGATGCCCTGGGCATCTGCGTCGTGGGGCCGGACGGCACCGCCTGCAAAGCAGGTGATACCAATCTTCCCTTCTCCATCCAGTCCATCAGCAAGGTCATCTCCCTGTGCATGGCCCTGGAGCTGCACGGCGTGGACGCCGTCTTCTCCCGGGTGGGCATGGAGCCCTCCGGCGTCGCCTTCAATTCCATCGTGGAGCTGGACCTGCAGTCGGGCAAGCCCCACAATCCATTCATCAACTCCGGCGCCATCACCGTGGAGAGCATGATCATCGATTACCGTTCCTTCGAAGACATGCTGGAGTTTACCCGCGCGCTGTGCCTGGACCAGGACATCACCCTGAACCGCCAGGTCTTCAATTCCGAGATGGCCACCTGCGACCGCAACCGCGCCATCGCCTACCTGCTGAAGAGCAAGAACGTGATCACCACCAACGTGGATTCCAGCATTGAGCTTTATACCAAGATGTGCTCCCTGAACGTCACCGCCGAGTCCCTGGCCAACTTCGGCCTGGTGCTGGCCCTGGGCGGCATCGACCCCCGCAGCGGCAAGCGCCTGCTGAAGGCCGGCACCGTGCAGACCGTCAAGACCATTATGCTCACCTGCGGCATGTACGACGGCTCCGGCCAGTTCGCGGTGGAAGTGGGCATCCCCACCAAATCCGGTGTAGGCGGCGGCCTGCTGTCCGTAGTCGACAAGCGCATGGGAATCGGCGTGTATGGGCCTGCCCTGGATGAAAAGGGCAACTGCGTGGCCGGAAAAGTGATGCTCAAATATCTGGCGGACAAGCTGGGGCTGCATCTGTTCCAGGGGTGAGACCCGGGGACGGTTCTTTAGGTATCACTTTCCATTGTCCCAAGTGGAGAGAAATCGGCCAATGTCATCCTGAGCGAAGCGCAGCGGAGGCGAAGGATCTCTTAAAAACACAGCAGGCGGCGTCCCTAAGGATGCCGCCTGTTCTATTGTGCTGAGCTTTAAACCGCAGCGATCACTTCACCGTCAGCTTTACGACCTTGCTGGTCACGCTCCCCTTCAGGTTTGTCACAACACATTTATACTGATATCCGTTCTGCTTTTTCGCTGTGGTAAAGCTGTACGCTGCCTTTTTTCCTGCAGCAGCGGTGACCTTTTTCCAGCTTGCGGTGGAACTGGTCCTGTAGTACCACTGGTAACTCAGGGCCGTCCCCTCTGCAACGACCTTAAACGTTGCCTTTTTCCCCGCCGTCACGGATGCCGCCTTGGGCTGCGTCGTGATCGTCGGTTTGGACGCTACCACCGTCAGGGTCACCGTCTTGCTCTTGACGGTCCCGACCGGATTCTTCACGGCGCAGTAATACTGATATCCGTTGTGCTTC
>JAGAEH010000170.1 GCA_017613225.1 Lachnospiraceae bacterium | reverse complement strand
TGCGTGCGGCGTTCCTCGCAGTTCATGGAGCGCCGCGTATCATCATTTTAAATACGTCAGAAATACGCTGCCGCTCTCGGAGAACTGCTTCTCCGCCAGCTCCGCGCCCAGGCGCACCGGAGAGCCGCTGGCCGGATCCAGAAGCAGGATGTTGGAAGCGTCATAGCCGATGATCAGCTGGGCTTCCCCGTTGCGGTCCACCGCCAGGACCGGGGAGCCCTTCGCAATGAAGAGATACAGCTGCTTGATCAGGCAGCCCTCCAGGTCCAGCGTCTGGACGCCCAGGCCCTGCTCCAGGATCTCCCGGGCGGAAAGCCCTTTTTCGGCCAGGTAAGTCACGTCCAGTTCCGCGTTCTCATAGCGGAAGATGGCGCCCAAAAGCCGGATCTCCTGATCCGCGTCCTGGGGCACTTCTGCGTTCAGCGAAACGGAAAGCGTGACGCGGGCCGGATCCTTGGCGCTGCGGTGCCATACCCGCGCTCCGGTCCTGTCCGCCACACAGCCCATCTGAGAATGGATGGCCGCGATGGCCGGTCCCGCCTCCTCATAGACGCCCTGCAGCTTTCCGTAGCCGTAGGCGTAGTAACGCTGAGTCGTGCTGTCATCCACGGAAGCCTGGTCCGCGCCGGAGGAATAGACGATGCCCTGAGGGACGTGACGGCTCGCCTTGATGTCGTTGTCCAGCCCGTCGATGGGGAAGATCCCCACCTTTTCCCGCTTCTCCAGTTTTTCAAATTTCAGCGCCGGCCCGGTCTCTTCCCGCTGGCTGGCGTTCTGCAGCAGCACGTCGTTTTCGATCTGCTCCAGTTCCCCTTCGACAAACTTTGCCCTCTCCAGGATCACCTGCCCGGCGCCTACGGTCACCCCGGTGACGTAGACTCCCTTGTACTGATAGCGCACCGCCTCGCTGCCGTCCTCTGCGTTGATGGTCAGGGCGTAGCAGGGATAACTGCGCTGCAGGCCGGCAGGACGGATGTCCTCTTCCTTGCCGAAGCTCACCACAAAGTCGTTGTCGATGAAGCCGTGGGCCTGCAGGTACTCGCCCTCCTCCGCGGAAACGGTCTGGGTCTTGCCGGTCTCCAGATAGAGAAGCTGCACGCCGGAGGCCTGGCGGGCGTCGCCGTCCGGCGTCCAGGCGATGGCCGTCTGCCTGTCGTTCACGCAGAGGCTGTGCTTTCTGGCGTTTTCCACCATCCGCTGCAGTTCGCCGCCGTTGTCGCTTAAAACGAACACCGTATCGTCCAGCAGGAAGTACATGCGGGTGGCATGCTTCACCGCCAGCGTCTCGATCTCCTCCATGATGATGTCGCTGCCGTTCCGGGAGCGGATGAACTTCAGCTCCGTCAGGTCGTTGGTCTCTTTGTGATATTTGAACACGGAAACGCCGGTCATCCCCTCGTGAGGGCCCCGGTTCATGTAGCCGCAGACCAGGAACGTCACGTCCCCGCTGTCGGCCGTCTCCATGACTTTGATCATGTATTCGTTGTTGACGCGCAGTTCCTCTTCCCTCTCGTTCCCGTGGAAGGTGAACAGCTTCGTGTATGCTCCGTCAGCCTTAGAGAAGGTCCAGAGCTCCCCGCCCACGGTAAAGGCGTAGGTCTTCTTGTCCGGAGACGCCGTGACCTCCACGTCCCCCTCGCCCACGATGCCGAAGTGCAGGCCGCGTCCGCTGACGCTCTCCCTTCCGGCCGAGAACAGCTGGGACATGTGACGCTCATAGGACATCAGATAGAAAGGCGTGGTGTTCTGGGCGTTGCGTTCGTCGGACCACTGCAGGCAGAAATACTCTTCCACCGAATAAGTCTGCCTGGTGCCGTCCTCCGATTCCGCCGTCATCAGGCTGCGCACCAGGAAAGAGCCGAACTGGCGGTCCATCTCCAGAATGTACAGTTCCGGCGTGCCCAAGGGCTGCGGGGCCAGGTCCCGGTAGGTGAGCTGGCGGAAATTGGAGTGGATGTTCACATGGGACAGGGTCTCGTTGTCCATGGAGTTGTCCACTTCCCAGTTGATGGCATACTTTTCCGCCTCGGAGGAGGAAAAGGTGGATGCGTGGAAATCCGTCACGTATTCCAGCATCTTCTGGGTCTTCAGGTCCTCGTCCCACAGGATGCGGGAGTAATAGCTGACCCTGGAATGATGCTCCGTGGTCAGCCGGACGATCAGTTCGTATTCCGTGCCCTTGTCGATCAGATCCTTCACCGGGATCTGGGCCGATACGGCCTCGCCTTCCATGTCCCAGCCGCTTAAGGAGCCCTGTTCGATCAGGCCCCTGTCGCTGATGCGGCGGATCTCATAGGAGATGGCCGTCAGGGTGCTTCCCTGGGTCTGGATGGTAAGAGGCAGCACCCGGTCGCCGTTCAGCGGCGTGATCACGTTGATCAGGGTCCCCTCATTCATCTCCTCCACACAGCCGAACAGCTTGTTCACCCGCTGTCCTTCCGCGCCGAAAGAGACCACCGGCAGGCGCTCGTCCTCCATCAGCGTATAGGAGGTCTCGTCCGACTCTCTGCCGGTAGAAAGAAAGAGGAAGATCCCCAGCGTCACCAGGAATATCCCTCCCAATATCAGGATCTTTCGGAATACAGGTCTCATTTACAGTGTCAGAACCTTTCCAAGTTCAGGTTTCGTTTACAGTTCCAGTTCGATCTTTCTCCCCGAGGGCTCGTAGCGGACAAATTCCACGCCCGCCGACCGGAACATCCGCTTGGAGGCCATGACCGCCGGCGTCAGGGCGTACTTGTCGTCCGCGTAGATCACCTTGCGGATGCCCGCCTGGATGATGGCCTTGGCGCATTCGTTGCAGGGGAAAAGGCTGACATAGAGCTTCGCCCCGTCCAGGCTGCCGCCCCGGTAGTTCAGAATGGCGTTGAGCTCGCTGTGGGTGGTGTAGAAATACTTGTTGTTGAAGGCGTCGCCGTCCCGGTTCCAGGGGAATTCATCGTCCGAGCAGCCGATGGGAAAGCCGTTGTAGCCCATGGACAGGATCTTGTTGTCGGCGCTGACGATGCAGGCGCCCACCTGCGTGTTGGGATCCTTGGACCGCTGCGCGGAGAGCAGGGCGACCCCCATGAAATACTCGTCCCAGGAAATGTAGTCCTCTCTTTTGAACATGGCTCAGTCCTCCTCCAGCTTGGACAGACGCCGGACATGGCGCTCTTCGTTGGAAAACGGCGTGGAAAGGAAGGTGTCCGCGATCATCTCCGCCAGGCCGGGGCCGATCACCCTGGCTCCCATGGTCAGGATGTTGGCGTCGTTGTGGGACCTGGTCAGTTTCGCGGAATAGACGTCGCCGCACAGGGCCGCCCGGATGCCGGGGACTTTCCCCGCCGCCATGGCCATGCCGATGCCGGTGCCGCAGATCAGGATGCCGTTTTCGCACTCCCCCGCCGCCACGGCCTTCGCCACCGCTTTGGCGATGTCCGGGTAATCGCAGGACTCGGCAGTATAGCAGCCGAAATCCTTGAGCTCGTATCCCTCTTTTGCCAGATGCTCCATCAGCTGCTTTTTCATCTCAAAACCGCCGTGGTCGCTGCCGATCGCTGTCGTTCCCATCACTCTTCCTCGCTGTTGTATATTTTTTCATAGGCGACTTTCACCAGAAAGTCGATGTATTCATAGCAGGCGCCGTAGTTTGCCAGGGTGCCGCCGTGGGGTTCCTCCACCTCGCCTTCGGCGCCGGAA
This sequence comes from Lachnospiraceae bacterium, assembly GCA_017613225.1. GTDB lineage: Bacteria > Bacillota > Clostridia > Lachnospirales > Lachnospiraceae > UBA3774. Next base: position 10,620 of record JAGAEH010000170.1, on the reverse strand, counting down.
AACTCTGCCAGAACGTGCACCTCCGCCTTCGGGCCCAGCCGCTCCGCGGCTTTTTTCTTTTCCCTGGCGGTCATGGTCAGGACCAGGGTGTCTTCCGTCAGATCCTCCGGCAGCAGTTCCTCCGTGCCGGTCTTGGCCGGGACCAGTCCGTCCCCTTTCAGGATCGCGGTGGCCTTGGGATTGATGGGCTCCGGGAAGAGCACCACCAGCCCTCGGGAACAGACCGTGATCGGCTTGTTTTTGCAGATCGCCTTCATCACCGCCTCGGCCATGATGCTGCGGCAGGTGTTGTCCGTATCCACAAAGATCAGTTTCTTATATTCCTTCTTCATCCACCATCACCAGGCGATAGCCCGCGGCCTTCATCAGCCGGTTCATGATCGCGTCCTCCAGCCTGCCGCCGCGGAAGCTCTCAGAAAAGATGACGTCCACGTTCTCTTCGTCAAATTCACGCAGGCAGCGGAAAAGATTTCTCGCGATCTCCTCGTCGGAACCCATTCTGCCTGCACATTTTAAAACATCTGTGCTATAATAGGGCCGGTCTTCTGCAGCGCAGAGCACACCGGTCTTTAAACCTTTCAGCTTCGCGGCCGCCAGTTCTTTGGCGATCCTCCTCCGCACCGCTTCCGGATCTCCGCCATAGACTGTCATCTGTGCCTTCGGGGCATAGTGCCGGTATTTCATGCCCGGCGCTTTCGGGACCAGGTCTTCCGCCGGCGGCCCCGCAATGGCCGGGTCCGTCCGCACCCCTGCGGTCACCTGCTCCAGGTCCGCTCTTGTGATGTAGCCCGGCCGAAGGATCGTGGGCGTCTCCCCCGTCAGGTCGATGATCGTGGACTCCAGGCCGATGTCCACCGGCCCGCCGTCTATGATCACGTCGACCCGGCCGTCCAGGTCTTCGATCACGAACCTCGCCTCCGTGGGGCTGGGATGCCCCGACAGATTGGCGCTGGGCGCGCTGACCGGCACGCCTGCCAGCCGGATCAGACGGTTCGCCACGGGATGCGAAGGCATCCTCACCGCCACGGTGTCCAGTCCGCCCGTGGTCTCTTTCGGTATGATGTCCGCCTTTTTCAGCACCAGCGTCATGGGACCCGGCCAAAAGGCGTCCATCAGCCGTTCTGCGGCCTCGCTCACCTCCGCCGCCACGCCGTACACCGCCTCTTTTTCGGCGATGTGCACGATCAGCGGATTGTCCGAGGGCCGTCCCTTTGCCGCGTAGGTCTTTTGCGCGGCTTCCGGCATCAGCGCATTCGCGCCAAGTCCGTACACCGTCTCCGTGGGAAAGGCCACCAGGCCTCCTTCCCGCAGGATCCGGGCCGCCTCCAGCAGGTCTTCGTCCCCGCAGCCGGCCCCGTCGATTGTGATGATCTTCGTCTTCATTGCAGTCAGTATATCATCCGGCCCCGCCTGTTTCAACCGGGCAGAGAGCCGGTCCATTCGCTATTTTCTGAAAGGAACCGTCATGTTTACTCCGGAACGCCTCAAGGAACTGCGGCAGCAGAAACGGGTCACCCAAAGCTGTGTCGCCGCGGATCTGAACCTCACGCGGGAGGCATACTGCCAGTACGAAAGCGGCAGGCGCCGTCCCGGGCTGGAAACACTGATCCAACTGTGCAAAACGCTTCCCGCCAGCAGCGATTTTCTGCTGGATCTCTCCCCGGTCAATCTGCCGGCCGCCGCGCTCTCGCAGCAGGAGCTCTTCATCCTCTCCCATCTGCGCTCCCTGTCTCAGGACACTCTCGACCTTCTGGTCTTCATCGTTCAGCAGTCCGTCAAACGCGGGCTCTAGTGCAGTCTCTTATACGCAGCCTTGTAGTATTCGCTCTCCGGGAACCGGTTGACGATCTCCTTGAAGTACTCCGCCGCGCTCTTGTCGTTGCCCTGGGCTTCGTAGGACATGGCCATGTAATAGAGGGCCTTCACGTAGTCCGGGTTCTTGTCCAGGCAGCGCTGGCAGATCTTCCTGCACTTCTCGTATTTATATTTGTTGAAGGCCTCCACGCCTTCGTCCATGATCTTGTCCAGCAGCTCGTCGCTGTTTAAGAAGGTCCCGATCTGGTCATAGACGGACAAAAACGAGGAAGACTCCACCACGGCGGGATTGATCTTGCTGTAGAGCTCGATCAGATCGTCCCATTTCTCCTCCCGGTAGAGCACCATGGCGTCCAGGATCCGGTTGTAGTTGGTGATGCTGCCGTCTTCGCCGATGTAGATCTCCATCTGCCGCTTGTTGACGGCCAGTTCTTCCTTGATGGCCTCCAGCTCCGTCTGCAGCCGTTCGATGTCCGTGTCCTTGTTCTCGATGCGCTCCTTGTAGGATATCTCGTACTGGTTCATGTCCGTGCTGATGGAGCGCTCCACCGCCGGACGGATCAGGAAAAAGTAGGAGCCGACGCAGATGGCCAGACCCAGGCCCAGGCCCAGGGCGAACTGCAGCACCCGGGACTTTTCCTTGTAGGTGGGCACCAGCACTTCCTCCCCGGCCAGCCGCAGCTGTTCCTCGCTGAAGCGCTCCTCCCGGATCCGGTCCTTGCTCTTGCGCTTGCTCACCTTTCCGGTGATCTCCTGCAGGTAGCGCCGGCAGGTCACGTTGCCTTTGTCGATGGTCAGGGCCTTTTTCAGAAGCTTGCCCGCCTTGGAGTACTCCTCGTCGTGGATGTAGAGCAGGGCCAGCAGTTCATAGGCCTTGACAAAGTGGGGATGGGCCGAGATCACGCTGCGCAGCTGGATCACCGCCAGGTCCTCGCCGTCGTGGGCGGCCTGCTCCAGTGCCTGGTTGTAGCCCTTGATGGCCTGGTTCATGGCCTCCAGCTGGCGGCGGTCGCTGCGGACCGCGTTCAGGTATTCGTCCGCGGGATTGTTCTTGGGCTGCAGGTTCTTGCTGACGACCCAGTGACAAAGCGCCTCCACGGTCTCACCGATCTCATAGAAGACCAGGCCCAGCAGGTTCCGGGCCGGAATGTTCTTCTTGTCGTATTCCAGGGCCCTGGTCAGATCTTTTACCGCGCCGGAAAGATCCCGGACCTTCGCCTTTTCCAGTCCGGCATTATAATACGCGTTGGAGGTGCGTATGATCTTTTTGTAGATGGCGATGTTGGCGCCGCAGTGAAGACACCGCTTCCCCGCGCCAAGCACGCTTCCGCAGCGATAACAGATCATAACATCTGCCCCTTATCCTTTAAGATCTCCTGCATGATGTCGGTCATGTCCTGCATGTTCATGTTCATGATCGCGTCTTCCGCGTTCTCCAGCTCCTTGCTGGGCTTGAATTTCTTTAATTCCTCTTCAAAATCCAACATCTTCCCGGTCCTCCATCAGCCCCGCAATGTCCTCTACGATGCTCTCCAACTTTGTCAGCAGGTCCATGCCGCTCCGCATTTCCTTCCGCCTGTCCGTATACACGAAGGCATTCTTTCCGCCCAGCGCCACCCGCAGGCTTCCGCGGTAGCGCTCTAAAAGCGGCGCGATGGCCGCCGTGTTCACGGGGGCTTTTTCGTGGATCACCAGCCTAATGGTCTCCAGGTTCCCCACGATCTCTTCAATGTATGCCTTATGCGCCTTGGACTTGATCAGCGCCGCCCGCAGCAGCTGCTGGGCGGGCTTCGGGATCTCCCCGAAGCGGTCGATCAGTTCGTCCTGCATGTCCATCAGGTCCTCGTCGGTCTCGATTCCGGCAATGCGCTGATAGACGTTCAGGCGCTGTGTCTCGTTTTTAATGTAATCCTCCGGCAGGAACGCGTTGAGTTCCAGTTCCATGCCGGTCTCGAATTCCGCCTCGATGCGTTTTTCGCCCTTGGCTTCCGCCACGGCCAGCCCCAGCAGCTTGCAGTAGAGGTCGTAGCCCACGGCCTCCATGTTGCCGTGCTGTTCCGCCCCCAGCAGCGTGCCGGCGCCCCGCAGCTCCAGATCCCGCATGGCCACCTTGATGCCGCTGCCCAGCTCCGTGTATTCCCGGATCGCCATCAGCCGCTTTTCCGCCGTCTCCTTCAGCATCCGGTCCCGGCGGTAGAACAGAAAGGCGTAGGCGGTGCGGTTGGAGCGGCCCACCCGGCCCCGCAGCTGATAGAGCTGCGCCAGGCCGAAACGGTCCGCGTCGTGGATCAGGATCGTGTTCACGTTGGAGATGTCGATGCCCGTCTCCACGATGGTGGTGGATACCAGCACGTCGATCTCCCCGTTGATGAAGTCCAGCATGATCCGCTCCAGCTCGTGCTCCTTCATCTGCCCGTGGGCAAAGGCCACCCGGGCGTCGGGCACCAGCTGCTGCACATGGGACGTCACGTCGGCGATATTGTGCACTTTATTATATACGAAGTAGACCTGACCGCCCCGGGCCAGCTCCCGCTCGATGGCCTCCCGCACGATCTCGTCGTGGTATTCCATCACGTAGGTCTGGATGGGCAGCCGGTCGATGGGCGCCTCTTTTAATACGCTCATGTCCCGAACGCCGATCAGGCTCATATGAAGGGTACGGGGAATGGGCGTCGCTGTCAATGATAATACATCAACATCCTGTTTTAATTTCTTAATTTTTTCTTTATCGGCCACGCCGAAGCGCTGTTCTTCGTCGATGACCAGCAGCCCCAGGTTCTTGAAGTTCACGTCCTTGGAGAGCAGTCTGTGGGTGCCGATCACGATGTCGGCCATGCCCCGCTTCAGATCTTCCACGGTCTTCTTCTGCTCCGCCGGCGTCTTGAACCGGCACAGCAGCTCCACGGTGACGGGATAGTGCTGCAGCCGTTCCCGGAAAGTATTGTAATGCTGCTGGGCCAGGATGGTGGTGGGCACCAGATAGGCCACCTGCCGTCCCTCCTGCACCGCCTTGAAGGCCGCCCTGATGGCGATCTCCGTCTTGCCGAAGCCCACGTCGCCGCAGATCAGGCGGTCCATGATCTTCTCGCTCTCCATGTCCGCCTTGGTGGCCTCGATGGCCGTCAGCTGATCCTTGGTCTCCTCATAGGGGAACTGTTCCTCGAACTCCCGCTGCCACACCGTGTCCGGCCCGTACTTGTGTCCGGTGGTGCCGGCCCGCACCGCGTAGAGCTTCACCAGGTCCTCGGCGATCTCCTTCACCGCCCGCTTGACCCTGGTCTTGGTGCGGTGCCACTCGCTGCCCGCCAGGTTGTTCAGCTTCGGCACCTTTTCCGCGTCCTTGGCCGCGTACTTGCGCACCAGGTTCATCTGGGTGACGGGGATGTACAGGTTACCGCCGTCGCCGTAGGTGATCTTCATGTAGTCCTTGGTGACGCCGTTCAGCTCGATCCGGCTGGTGCCGTTGTAGATCCCCAGCCCGTGGTTCTCGTGGATCACGTAATCGCCCACGGAGAGCTCCGTGTAGTCCGTGATCAGCGTGCCTTCCTTCTGAACGGCCCGGCGTTTGCGCACCGTCTTTTTGCCGAACAGATCGCCTTCGCTGATCACGTAGAACCGCAGCAGCGGATAGCCGAAGCCCTTGTGCAGGCTGCCGGACAGCACCATCACCCTGCCGGGGATCGTCTCCACCTCTGCTTCTTCCGTATAGATGGCGTCCACCTGGTATTCCGCCAGGTCCGCCGCCAGCCGCTTCGCCCTGGTGGAGGATCCCGCCAGCAGCACCACGCGGGCCTTATTCTTTTTCCAGCCCTGCAGATCCGAGACCAGCGTCATGAACTGGCCCTGGTAGGAGGGCACCGTCTGGGCCTGGATCGTAAAGGCGTGCTTCGGCTTAAAGACCTCCGGCACCTGGCCGAGGCCTGTCAGAGCCACCGCGCGGGGACGGTTCAGCTCCTCGAACACGTCGTCCACGGCGTAGAGCACCGGCACGTCCTCCGGGCTGTTGTAGCCCTCCTCCAGCCGGTGCAGCATGCTCTCCTGGAATTCGCGGGCCACGGCGTCCGCCCTTTCGTACAGCCGCTTGGGGTCGTCCAAAAGGATCGGCACGTCCGCCGGCAGATAGTCCAGGAAGGAGACCTCCTCCCCCCTGCCCCGCAGGGCCTCTTCCGCCGCGGGGTAGATCAGCACGCTGTCCAGGCTGTCGATGGACCGCTGGGTCTCCGTATCGAAGGTGCGGATGGAGTCGATCTCGTCGTCCCAGAACTCGATGCGGACGGGGAATTCGTCCGTCAAAGGATAGACGTCAATGATGCCGCCGCGCACCGAAAACTGGCCGGGGATCTCCACCTGGGGCAGACGCTCGAAGCCCGCCGCCGCCAGCTTGTCGATCAGTTCCTCCCGGTCCACGATGCTGCCGCTCTCCAGCTCGATCACCGAGCCCATCACCAGCTCCGCGGGCTTCAGCCGTTCGATCAGGCTGTCCACGGTGGTGATCACCAGGCCTTTTCCTTCGGTGATGATGCGCTTGATGGCGCTCATGCGGCGGGCCGTGATCAGTTTGCCGGATACGTCCGCCTGATAGAACAGCAGGTCCTTGGCAGGAAAGACGATGGCCTCCTCGCCGAAGCAGACCGCGTCCTCCGCCATCTCCGCCGCCTTCTGTTCACTGTAGGTGACCAGGAGCTTGATGGGATAGCCCTCCGTCAGTTCCACCGCCATGTGGATCAGCTGGGAATCCAGGCAGCCCGAAAGCACCGCCGGGCCCTGTTTCCGTTCCAGGACCTGCCGGCACTCCGTAAAGCTCAGCGCTTCCGAAAGCGTGCTTTTAAACTTCTTCGCCACCCGAAGCTCCTCTGTTTTCTTTCATGGGGCCGCTCTCGCCGGCGGATTCACTCTGCCCGCCCTGCGGAGCGCTCTCCTTTTTTCTGTTAAAGCGGTTCATCGCCACGTCCACCCCCTGGGATATGAACACCAGGCAGGCCTCCGCCGCGTCTTCGATGGTCTCGTCGATCACCGCTCTGTCTTCCTTTGAAAATCCGGACAGCACAAAATCCACCAGACCGCCCGCAGGGGGGGCTCCCGCCCCGATGCGGAGCCTGGCGTAATCCTTGGTGCCAAGATGCTCTGTAATGCTTTTCAACCCGTTGTGTCCGCCGTCGCTGCCGCCCCGCCGGATCCGCAGCATGCCGATGTCCAGATTGACGTCGTCCACCAGCACGAACAGATCTTCCGGCGCGACGTGGTAGTAGTCCATCAGCGGACGGACGCTCTCGCCGCTCAGATTCATATAGGTCTGCGGCTTGGCCAACAGTACTTTCTCGCCGCGGTAGAGGACGCTGCCTGTCAGCGCCTTCTTCTCCCGCTTATTCACCCGGCACCCCAGGAGCTCCGCCAGCTTGTCGACGGCGTCAAATCCCAGGTTGTGCCGGGTGTGCGCGTATCTGTCGGACGGGTTACCCAGTCCTACGATCAGTTTCATTTGTGTTCCTTATGTCTATTCTCCGAAAGGGATCCTTCGGCTGCGTGCGCTTCGCGCACTTCGCTCAGGATGACAGAAAGGCTTCAGTCCCTGCCGTAATCCGACATGACGGTGCCGTCGGGGATCTCCTTCCGGGAATTGATGATGCAGTTCGTCAGCACGCAGTTCCTGCCCACATGGACGTCCGGCAGGATAACGGAATCCGTGATCTTGCTGCCCTCGCCCACATGGACGTTGTCGAAGAGCACGGAATTCGTGGCTTCGCCTTCGATCAGGGTGCCGTTGCCCACCAGGCAGTTCTTCACCACGGCCTTTTCGCCGTAGTGCGCCGGCGGCAGATCGCCGGGCTTGGTCAGGATCAGCGGCTCCGTCTCCAGGATCTGGCGGCGGATCTCCGGCTTTAACAGATCCATGTTGGCCTCGTAGAAGTTGTCCTTGTAGGCCACGTTCTTCCAGTAGCCGTCATGCACATAGGCATAGACCTTCTTGCTCTCCGCCATGGGGACCAGAATGTCCTTGACGAAGTTGTACTTTCCCTGTTCCACGGAATCCGTCACCAGCTTCATCAGCGCGTCCCTGCGCAGCAGGTAGATGCCGCAGGAGATCAGGCCTTCCGTCTCGCTTTCGGATTTCTCCTTCAGCCTTAAGACGCGGCCGTCCCCGTCCACGTCGATCAGGCCGTAGCGGCTCAAGATGGCGCCGGGGTACTGCTTGACGCAGACCACCGTCACGTCCGCGCCGGTCTTTTCATGCTGGCGCAGGACCTTGTCGAAGTCCAGCTTGTAGACGCCGTCGCCGGAGGCCACCACCACGTAGGGCTCGCTCCATTTCTCCAGCACCCGCAGGTTCTGCCAGATGGAGTCCGCGGTGCCGCGGTACCACTCCTGGTGCTCCTGGGTGATGGTCGGGTTGATCACGTGCAGCCCGCCGCGCTTGCGGCCGAAGCCCCACCACTGTGCCTGACTCAGGTGGTCATTCAGCGAGCCGGAAGCGCTCTGCGCGATCACGGCCACGTTCTCGATACCGGAGCTCACCATGTTGGTGAGCGAAAAGTCGATGGCGCGGTAGCATGCACCGATCGGAAGCGCCGCGTCCGCGCGCTGCTTCGTCAGTTCACCCATGCTGCGGGTACGTCCACCGGCTAAAATGATACCAGCCAATTTCATGATGTCACCCTCCTTGTCAGGCTCTCGCCTTGATGATATAGCCGCCGGACTCCAGCTTGCCGTCCGGATAGTCCTCCGCCTCCGTCACGCCGGAGATGGCCGTGTTCCTGCCTATGATCACGCCGGGCGGGATCACGGTGTCCTCGTCCACCGTTACCAGATCACAGTTGTATACGCGCTTGTCCAGCTTGCTGTCCGCGTATTCGCCCGTGCCTACCAGAGCGCCTTCGCCTACTACGGTATTCTCCGAGATGATCGCCTTGTTCACCACGGCGCCGGTGCGGATCACCACGTTCTTCATCAGTACCGAATCCGTAACGACCGCGCCTTCTTCGATGGTCACGTCCGGACCCAGTACGCTGTGCTTCACGGTGCCGTAGATCTCGCAGCCTTCGCTGAGCAGGGAATTCTCCGCCTTGGCGTTCTCTCCCAGATACTGGGGCGGCAGGTTGTTGGTCTTCGTGTAGATCTTCCGCACGGTATCGGTCAGATCGAAGTCGGGCTTCTCCTTCAGGAGCTTCATGTTGGCTTCCCAGTAGGTGTGCAGCGTTCCCACGTCTTCCCAGTAATCCTCAAAGCTGTAGGCCGTCAGGACCTTCTCGTTCTCCAGGCAGTAGGGGATCACGTGCTTGCCGAAGTCACAGCTGCTCACACCTCTCAGTTTGATCAGCGCCTCACGCAGCGTCGGATAGCTGAAGATGTAGATGCCCATGGACGCCAGGTTGCCGTGAGGCTCCGCCGGCTTTTCCTCGAACATGGTGATCTTGTCGTTTTCACCGGTCACCATGATGCCGAAGCGGCTGGCCTCTTCCCACGGAACAGGCATGCAGGCGATGGTCAGATCCGCGCCGTGGCTGATGTGATGCTCCAGCATCTGCTCATAGTCCATGCGGTAGATATGGTCGCCGGACAGGATCAGCACGTAGTCCGGATTGAAGCCGTCCATGAACTCGATGTTCTGATAGATGGCATTGGCCGTGCCGGTATACCATTCGTTATCTCCGATCTTTTCATAAGGCGGAAGCACAAACAGACCGCCGTTGATGCGGTCCAGGTCCCACGGCGTACCGGTCCCGATGTGGGAATTCAGCCGCAGCGGACGATACTGCGTCAGCACGCCGACGGTATCCACGCCGGAATTGACGCAGTTACTTAAGGGAAAGTCGATGATCCTGTACCTCCCCGCAAACCGGACCGCCGGTTTCGCAACCCTCGCGGTCAGCACACCCAGCCTGCTGCCCTGCCCGCCGGCCAGCAGCATTGCGATCATTTTCTTTTTCATCAGCCTACCTCCGAACTTACGGTATTCATAGTAGATTTCGTTCTGCAGAGAAGCCCCTCGTTTTTAAAGATGGCTTTAGGGGCGCCAAATCAAGTCGCCCCGGTCACTGCTGCTTCTGTTTTAATATTAATGCCGGAGCAGGGCTTTGTCAATCAGGCTTATTAATAATGTGGTGCCGGATCCAGCGTTGTTTCCGTTGCGGGATCCGCTAAAAAGGGGTATTCTATGATCAGCAGGCTGCTCCTGCAGATCCATAGGAGGAATCACCCATGTCCGAACGTTCGAACCGCGTCGATCACCACAGAGAACTGCTGCAGAATACTCTTGATTTCATTTGGAAACACCCCGAGACGGGGTATAAGGAATGGCAGACCCACGCCCATCTGGCGCAGGCCTTCCGCGATCTGGGCTATACGCTGACGGAAGCCGGCGACGTCCCCGGCTTTTACGCGGACCTGGACACCGGCCGGCCCGGCCCCTGCGTGCTGGTGATGGGTGAGCTGGATGCCCTGAACATGCCCAACCATCCCGAACAGGTAGAGGGAAAGGCCCATGCCTGCGGCCACTGCGCCCAGGCCACCGCGCTGCTGGGCATCGCCGCAGCTTTTGCCGAGCCCGGCGCCCTGGACGGCCTCTGCGGCAAGATCCGCCTGATGGCGGTGCCGGCGGAGGAACTGATCGAGATCGAATACCGGGACCAGCTGCGCAAAGAGGGGAAGATCCACTACTTCGGCGGCAAGCCGGAATTTCTTCGCCGGGGCCTGATGGACGGCGTGGACATGGCAGTGATGATCCACACGGCTTCCATGATGCCGCCTCACACCGGACGCATCAACGGCGGTTCTAACGGCATGGTGGCTTTCACCGCCACCTTCCAC
>JAGAEH010000002.1 GCA_017613225.1 Lachnospiraceae bacterium | reverse complement strand
CGGCGCTACGCTGGTATGCGGCGGCCACAGAGCTACCGTGAACGGCAAGGGCTTCTACTATGAGCCCACCATGCTGATCAACTGCACTCAGGATATGCCTGTGATGCGCGATGAGATCTTCGGACCGGTCCTGCCCATCATGACCTTCAAGACCCTTGACGAAGCCATCGAGTATGCCAACGACAGCGTCTACGGCCTGACCTCCTCCATCCACACCACCAACACCGATACGATGATGCGTGCGATGAACGAGATCAAGTTCGGCGAGACCTACGTCAACCGCAAGCACTTCGAGGCCTTCCAGGGCTTCCACGCAGGCGTACGCCAGTCCGGCCTTGGCGGCGACGACGGCGAGCACGGCTTAGAGGAGTTCCTGGAGACCCAGGTCTGCTACGTCGCCTACGACATGAACGCCAACAACTAAGTTCAAGCATTATTATTAAGGAGGGTGCCCTTTGGGGCATCCTCCGCTTAAAAAGGAGTACACTATGGCACATGTAAAGATCAAAGTTGCAACGATGGACGCCTTCTGCATGGAGGTCTTCCAGAAGTTCGGGTTTACCGAGGGCGAGGCCCGCATCATCACGGACGTTCTTCTGCTCTCTGACATCTACGGCATCGAATCCCACGGCGCCCAGCGTCTGGTGCGCTATCACAAGGGCATTCAGAGCGGCATGATCAAGGTCGAAGCCAAGCCGGAAGTCGTCTTTGAGACCCCTGTCTCCGCCGTCATCGACGGCCATGAGGGCATGGGCCAGCTGATCGGCCACTTCGGCATGGAACTGGCCATCAAGAAGGCCAAGGAAAGCGGCATCGGCATCGTCACCGTCCGGGAGTCCAACCACTTCGGCATCGCCGGCTACTACGCCAAGATGGCCTGCGATCAGGGCCTGATCGGCTTCGGCTCCACCAACTCCGAAGCCATCGTCGTTCCCACCTTTGGCCGCAAGGCCATGCTGGGCACCAACCCCATCGCCATCTCCATGCCGGCAGACCCTTATCCGTTCTTCTTTGACGCCTCCACCTCCGTGGTGACCCGCGGCAAGTTCGAGATGTACAACAAGGCCGGCAAGCCGGTTCCGGACTGCTGGGGCGCCGACGAGAACGGCCAGGCCTGCACCAACGCGGGACATGTGCTTGCCAATATCAAGGCCAAGGCCGGCGGCGGCATCTTCCCGCTGGGCGGCGCCGAGGAACTGACCGGCAGCCACAAGGGTTACGGCTACGCGATGATCAGCGAGATCTTCACCGCCATCCTCTCCCTGGGCATGACTTCCAACTACAACCTGATGAACAATCACGGCGGTACCTGCCACGCCTTCGCGGCCATCGATCCCGCCATCTTCGGCGATCCTCAAGCCATCAGGGAGCACTTCAACAACTTCCTGCAGGAGCTTCGGGACTCTCCCAAGCGCGAGGGACACGACCGCATCTACACCCACGGCGAAAAGGAAGTCCTGGCCACCGCGGACCGCATGGCCAACGGAATCGACGTGGACGTCAAGACTCTGGAGGAGATGCAGGACTGCGCCAATTATGTTGGCGTGGACTTCGACAAGTACTTCGGAGACCTGGGCGTCGAGATCAATTTCAATCCCGACGAGCATACCCAGTATTGATCTTTCTCCACGCAAAGGGGCTGGCGCGATGCCAGCCCTTTTTTGATGCGCTCTTCTGTTTCAGGCGTTTTTTATTCCCCGCTCTCTTCCTTTGCCGGCCCCATTCCCGGGTCCTCCGGCAGGTCATCCGCCAGGGCCGCGGCCGGGGCCAGCTTGTCACAGCGCTCGTTGCCGGGGTGGCCCGCATGGCCTTTGACCCAGTTCCAAGCGATCCTGTGGGGCTCCGCCGCCGCCAACAGCCGCTGCCACAGATCGACGTTCTTGACCGGGTCCTTTCCCCGCTTCCAGTTGTTGGCGGTCCACTTTTCGATCCAGTGCTCCGTGAATGCTTTTACCAGGTACACCGAATCCGAATAGAGTTCCACTTCACAGGGCTGGTTCAGTGCCTCCAGCGCCGCGATGGCAGCCATCAGCTCCATGCGGTTGTTGGTGGTGCGGGCAAAGCCGCCGGAATACTCTCTCTCGTGCAGCTGGCCCTTCGGATCCGTGTACTGGACCACGGCGCCGTAGCCGCCGGGGCCGTCGGGATTTCCCTTGGCAGCTCCGTCCGTATAGACAATGATCTTCTTCATAGATGTTTCTTATAGTTGCCCGACACGCGGACACGGTCGTTGGTGATGATGAACGCCTGGGGATCGTACTCCTTGATCAATGCCTTCAGCTTTCCGGCCTCGTACTTGGAGACGGTGATCAGCAGGACGATCTGGTCCTCGCCGGTGTAGGCGCCTTTGCCCTGGAGCACCGTGATGCCCCGGTGCAGCTTTTCCAGGATCTCCTGGCGCAGCTCCTCCGAATACTTCTTGGTGATCACCGTGATCTCCTGGTCGATGTTCTGGTAGTGCACCCGGTCCATGGCGAAGGCGCAGAACACGGACACGATGATGGAGTAGATCGCCGTGCTCACGTCAAAGAGGATCATGCACAGGCCGTACAGCACCACGTTGATGGCCATGGAGATCTTGCCCGCGCTGAAGTTGGGATTCTTCTGGATCATCATCAGGCTGATCAGGTCCAGGCCGCCCATGCTGGAACTGGAGTAGAACACCATGCCGATGCCGATGCCGGAAAGTACGCCGGCCACCAGGCAGTTGGCGGACTTTTCGTCCATGATGGGCTCCTTGGGCACGGGGACGAAGGCCATCAGCAGGGTCACCAGAGTGGCGCAGAACAAAGTGCGGAACAGGATCGGTCTGCTCAGCTTTTTAAAGCCCACGATGAAGATGGGCACGTTGATCACATAGAAGATGATACCGGCCAGGTCGATGTTGAGCTTCCAGCCCGTGGCGTTGACGATCAGGGTACGGATCAGCTGGGATACGCCCACCAGGCCGCCGCTGTAAAGCTTCAGGGGCGTCAGAAAGAAGTTGACCCCTATTACATAGATGACAGATCCTGCTATGGTAAGCAGGATCTTGAATTCTTTTTCAAAACGTTCCGGCATGGGTCTCCTTTCTCAAGCAGGATGTCGGCACAGTTAATCTTCTGTTGTCTTTGCCTCGGAAGTCTCGGCTGGGGAAGTCTCCGCCGCGGTCTCGCCGGAGGCTTCCGTGGTGCTCTCGGGAGCGGACTCCGTTACGGCTTCCGTGGTCTCCGCCTTGGTCTTCTCCGCCTTGGTCTTGGCCTCGGTGGTGGGCTCCGGCGTGGTTTCGGCCTCCGTGGTCTCCGCCTTGGTGGCGCGCTCCGACTCGGGCACGTTGTCAAGCAGTCTCACGTAGGAGAACTCGTCCGTGATCCCGAAGTGCTCCGTCAGTTCCAGGTTCGGATCGATGTAGATCTTCTCCGCGTTGTAAACGATGCCGCACTGCTTCTGATAGATCGGCACTTCCACCGCGTCGCGGATGATCCGCTGGAAGATCCTGGTGTAGAGCTTCGTCCTGGCGCTCAGGGATTTCGCCTGAGGGAGGGACTTGATCACGCCGTCCAGATCGCTGTCGCGCAGCTTGTAGTAGTTGTAGCTCCCGCTGCTTCCATAGTAGGAAGAGAGGGACAGCACCGCGCTGGCGCCGCGTCTGGCCACCCACATGTCAGCCTTGCCGCTGTCCAGATTGATAACGAACTCGTTCACGTCGCTGTATTCCTTGAAATCGATCTCGAAGCCGATGCCTTCCAGCATCTTCTTGGCCTCCGCCAGCATGGCGGTGACCGCGTTGTCGCCGGTCAGGTAAGGCGGGATGTGCACTGTAAACTTCAGTTTTCCGCCGGTGGGCAGATGGGAAATGGTCCCCTCTTCCCGGAAGGTGTAGCCGGCGGCATCCAGTTCTTCCCGCACCGCCTTCATGACGTTCTTCTTCGTCAGCTTCTTGCCGTCCTCATTCTTGGTGAAGGAGATGCCGGCAGGCAGCTCGTCGGTGGGGATGGCGTCCAGGGACGTCGAGCAGGGATAGTCGATCAGCTTGGCCGTCTCCCCGTAGTACTTGCTGCACTGCTCCTCCCGCACCGCGCACAGCACCATGCCGATGGCCCGGCGCAGGTGCAGGCTGGCCTCGGTCAGCTCGCCGTCGTTGACGTTCACCCGGGTCACGTTCATGCCAAAGTAGTAGTAGGTGTCGTCGTTATAGGTGATGGTCTTCAGCTGGTCTCCGTTCAGACTGCCGTTTTCGTTGGTGTCGCGGATCGCGGCGATCTCCGTGTCGGTGAGTTCAAGGTCCGCCAGATCGGCGGTCCCGTCCGTCAGCAGGGAGAGCTTGTCCGTGGTGTCGGACCAGACCAGCTTCAGATCGGCCTTCTCCATGGACGCGCCGTCATAGTACTTGTTCTCCGTCAGCGTGGCGGCCGCGCCGTCCGAGCCGACGAACTGGTAGGGGCCGTAGCCGAAGGGCTGTCCGTCCTTCGCGTGGACCGATTCCAGGTCGCCCCGTACCAGGCCGAACTGGTCCGCCTCATAGTTGTACAGGTCCTCGTTGCCGTAGTAGTGCAGGGAGAGGATCGGCACGCCGAAAATGGTGCGGATGGCGGTGCTGCTCTTGCCCAGGATCTTGATGGTGACCGTGCCCGCGTCCACCTTGCTGATGCCGGTGATGCGGGGCATCTCCTCGCCGCCGGCCTTTTCCAGCAGCGACTCGTACAGGTAGTTGCGGGTGATGGTCTTGACCTTCTCGTTGAAGTAGTCGATGTCGTTCTTGTAGTTCTTGGCCAGGGTCTTGTAGTTCATGCCGAAGAGCTCCACCGTGTCTTCCATGATCTGGTCGAAGCTCTTGTCGCCGGCCTTGTAGTTGGGGGACATGACGGTGGTGTACAGCGTGACGAACAGCTCTTCCGCGCTGTTGCCGTAGCCGCGGTCCACGTAGCGCTCCCAGTTTTCCTCGCACCAGGCCCGCTCTTCTTCCAGCGTAGGCCGGATGATGGCGTCGATGATGGCCTGCCGCAGGCCCTCCGAGGGATCTCCCAGGGCCTTGTTCACGTCGCTGTCGGTCACCTCGATGCCCGGAGCCGCCGTATTGTTCAGCTGATAGGCCCGCACGCCGAAGATGTTCTGATACTGCACCTTGCTGGGTCCGTCATAGGAGGGGTCGCACAGCACATAGTAGGTGAAGATGATGTCGTCCGCCGTGACCGGAGTCCCGTCGCTGAAGGCCGCGCCGTCCTTCACCTTGACGGTGTAGGTGGTGGCGTTGCTCTCCTTGTCGTATTTCTCGCTCAGGTTGACGACGCCGTTGTAGGTATACTCTCCCAGCGCCGTGCTGCGGGTCTCCCCGTCGCCGGCGTCATAGACGATCTTCCCCTGGCGATCCGTCACCAGCATGGAGGGCATGATCAGTTCCGACAGGAGCTTGTCTCCCTCCTGCACGGCGAAGAGGCCGTTAAAGCAGCCGGTCAGCTGGCCGCAGGCCATGGTGATCAGGCCCCGGGGCTTTTCGGGCGCAGCGGTCGTCGGCTCCGTCTTCGACTCGTTGGGCTGTTCTTCGCTCTTGCCGGTGCCCGGCGCCTCCGTGGCGTCTCCGGTCCCTTCCGCAGCCTTGGAGGATCCCTCCGTCTCCGCTCCGGTCTGGCCTTCCGGCACGCTCTCATTCTGCGCCGAAGTCTTCCCGTCGCTCTCCACGGGGAGCGTCTCCGTCGACTCTGTGCAGCCTGCCGCCGCGAACAGCATCACTCCCGCCAGCAGTATTGCGAGTAATCTTTTGATCTTCATTGCTAACTCCTGTTACACAGTCTTTTTGAAGGATATCTTCCTTTCATTTCCTGCCAGCAGCCGCTTGATGTTCGCGCGGTGCTGCCAGACGGCCATCAGGCCTATGATCGCAGCCAGAATGCAGGATTCCGGCAAAAGTCTCGAATATAACGGCAGTTTGCCCATCAGCGCCAGGATCGTCCAGCCGATGGCGAACATCAGGGATACCAGGATGGACCCCAGGGACACGTACCTGGTCAGGGACACCGCGCCAACGAACAGGATGAGCCCGATGATGGTCAGCGGCGTGTTGGTCATGATCACCAGTCCCGCCAACACCGCAATGCCCTTGCCGCCCTTAAAGTGCATGTAGAACGGGAAGTTGTGGCCCAGGGTGCAGCCCAGACCGCCCCAGAGCATGTAGAGCAGGTTGCTGCCGCCCCGCAGGGTGCTGGAATCGCCGAACAGCCATTTGCAGATCAGGCAGGTGATGACCACCTTCAGGATGTCGCCCAGCAGCACGATGACGGCCGCCTTGGGGCCGAAGGTGCGCAGCACGTTGGTGGTGCCGGCGTTTCCGCTGCCCTTGGTGCGGATGTCCGTGTCCTTAAAGACCTTGCAGTAAAAGTAGCCGGTCTGGAACATGCCGAACACGTAGCCGATCAACAAAGATATAATTCTCCCTATCATTCCTTTTCTCTCCTTTCCCTGTAGATGATCCGGATGGCCGTCCCCTTGAAGCCGAAGGCCTCCCGGAGCTGGTTTTCCAGATATCTGGTGTATGAAAAGTGTGTCAGTTCCTTGTCATTGATGAAGATCACAAAGGTGGGCGGCTTTACGGCCACCTGCGTGATGTAGAACAGCCGCAGCCTTCTGCCCTTGTCGGAGGGGGGCTGCTTCATCACCGTCGCGTCCGCCAGGATCTCGTTCAATACGCCGGTGGCGATCCGCAGGTTCTGGTTGGCGATGATGGTGTCTATGTAGTCGTAGAGCTTGACCAGCCTCTGTCCCGTCTTGGCCGATACAAAGACGATCTCCGCGTAGGGAAGGAAGGACAGGGTCTGCCGTATTTTGTTTTCAAATTCCTTGGAGGTCTTGTCGTTCTTTTCGATCTTGTCCCACTTGTTGACAACGATCAGAATGCCTTTCCCCCTGTCGTGGGCGATGCCCGCGATCTTGGCGTCCTGCTCGGAGACGCCGTCCTCGGCGTCGATCACCAGGAGCACCACGTCCGCCCGTTCCACCGCGGTGACGGCGCGGAGCTGGCCGACCAGCGCCTGGCCGATTTCCACGTGCTGGGCTTCCCGCT
>JAGAEH010000169.1 GCA_017613225.1 Lachnospiraceae bacterium | reverse complement strand
CCGCATCGACGGCCTGGAGAACCGGCAGATCACTATGGATTCGCTGCGCCGTGCCTACGCCATGGTGCTGCAGGATACCTGGCTGTTTTCGGGGACCATCTTTGAGAATATCGCCTATGGCAAAGAAGACGCCACCATGGAAGAGGTGGTGGCCGCCGCAAAGGCCGCCCACATCCACAACTACGTGATGCGGCTGCCGGAGGGGTATGATACCGTGATCACCGAAGGCGGTACGAATATCAGCAAGGGGCAGAAGCAGCTTCTGACCATCGCCCGCGCCATGCTCTACAACACCCATATGCTGATCCTGGACGAGGCCACCAGCAACGTGGATACCAACACCGAGCGGCAAGTGCAGCGCGCCATGCGCGGCCTGATGGCCGGTCGGACCAGCTTTGTGATCGCCCACCGGCTCTCCACCATCCAGAATGCCGACAACATCCTGGTTTTAGACCACGGCGACGTGGTGGAGCAGGGCACACACGAGGAACTGATGGCAAGAAAAGGGGCCTATTACAAACTGTACGCGGCACAGTTTGAGTAAGATCAGCCGGCCTGCTGACAGGAAAAGACTGCCGGGGGTTCTCCCCGGCAGTCTTATTTTTTGTTCCTTTTAAGGGTCGCGTCTGGCTTTTCTAATCGACCCAGCTGTAGCTGCGGAAACTGTAGACACGACCGTTGGGCACGTTCAGCCTGTCGGATACGGGCAGTGCATAGTTCCAGCAGAACAGCGGGACCAGCGGCACATCCTGCCACATCAGGTCGATCATCTGACGGAAGTATTCGGTGCGCTCCTCCAGATTGCCGCAGTTGCGGGCCGCCATGATCAGTCCGTCCATCTGCTCGCTCATATACCAGCCGCGGTTGCCGCTGCCGGCGTTGCGGGAATCGACATAGTTGCAGAAGTCGTCGTCCATATCATAGGACGAACCCACCAGGGACAGGATGCAGATCTCCACTTCCTCCGCACGGCAGGCATCCAGGAAAGCACCGCGCTCCATGATCTCGATCTCCGCGTCCAGGCCGATCGCGATCAGCGCACTCTGGAGCCAGGTGGAAAGCGCCGGATACGGGTCGGGCTGATAGGACTTGATCAGGACCTTGGCGCCAACATTGCCGCACTCTTCCACCAGTGCCTTCGCCTTATCCAGGTCGTAGGAGATCATATACGGGGAATCATAATCCGGATTGGCCTTGGTGTCAGGATTGTCTCCGGGGTAACGGGTGGTAAAGCCCAGGTTGTCGATACCGACGGCCAGCGCCTCTTCTTTGTTGACCGCATAGGCCACTGCCTGCCTCATGCGGACATCTGCAAACATGCCGCTCTTGTAATACATGTGGACATTTTCGTAACGTCCGCCGCGGTATTCGCAGAAATGCACGCCCTCTGCCGATTTCAGGGAATTGTAGGAAGATCCGGTGACCGGGCTCCAGGAGAGCTCGATATCACCCGTCTGCATGGCTACCATAGTGCCGTTGGTGTCAGTGATGCTGAAGAACTGCGCCTTTTTGATGTTGGACTGCGGGAGCCAGAAATCATCACGTGCTTCGAAAGAGATGGAGACATTGTACTCCCAGTCCGTGATGATGTACGGTCCGGATGACAGGGTGTTCTCCGGTGACGTTCCGTATTTGTCTCCCAGTTCCTCGACTTTCTTTTTGCTGACCACAGAGCAGGTGCCCGGTGCTGCGGTACGGCCCAGGAACAGAGGGTCCGCGTAGTCCAGGATGAACTTGACTGTCTCTTCATCCACGACCTGGATCTCCACGATGGAGGTCAGATAAGCACTGCGGGTGGTGGACGTTCTGCAGCCGTCATAGCTGAACTTCACATCTTCCGCCGTGATCTTGTCGCCGTTGGCAAAGGTCGCCTCGGGACGGATGTGGAAGGTGTATTCTTTCCCGTCCTCTGTCACGTCATAGTGATCCGCAAGGCTGTAAGTGATGGAGTGGTCGTCGTCGCGGCGCATCAGCGAAACATATACCTGTTCAAAGGTCGCACTGTGCGGAATGCTGTTTGCCGCCTCAAAGGGGTTCATGGTCTCTGCGATACCGGAATAGCAGACCTTCAGCACGCGGTCAGAATAATCCTTTTCCGTATCTGGGGCCTTGGTGGTGTCAGATGCCGCAGAAGTGTTGTCTCCGCCCGACGGAGCCGCAGTGGTCGGCGTGTCCGAAGTGCAGGCCGTCAGCAGCATGGAGGCCGCCAAAAGAATTGACAGCAAGATAGACGTGGTTCTTTTCATGATGCTCCTCCTTTGTCAGAACTCAGTACCGAAAATACTAATTACAAGGGTGCCAACCGATCACAAAAGTGATGTTTAGAGGGGTACATATCTGAGTTCAGCGTACACTATCAGAATAGAGAAGTCAATTTTAAATAGACAGGGGCATTTACAGATTCAGCAGCACCAGCGCCAGCAGGATCATGGCAATGCCGATCACCTGAATGCGGTTCAGTTTTTCCTTATAGAAGAGCAGGCCGATCAGCGTGATGGCCACGATGGTGCCCACGGAATAGACCGGAAAGACCACCACCGCGGGGACCGTTTCCAGCGCGCCTAAGATCAGGCGGGATGTGAAATAGTTGGGAATGCCCAATGCCACGCCGATGGCGGCGTCCTTGGCGAGGATCTTCCCTTTCGAGATGATCTTCCAGACCACACAGAACAACAGAGCCGCGCCAAAGATCATCAGCAGGAAAAGCGTCTTGCTCTGCGTGGTGCCAAACTCATCGAAAAGCTTGTTTGCCGTCTCGGTGATGCCGCCGCACAGCAGGTGGACCACCAGCCAGAAATAGTTGCTGTGCTTACCCGCCTCGTGCGGTTCTTTTTTTGCCAGGCCCATCACGATGATGGCCGCCACCGCGATGGCGATGCCCACGTAGCAGGCCGCGGAGGGGTTCTCATGGAACAGCACGATGGACAGCAGTGTAGGTACGATCACGCCCAGCTTGGAAAAGACGGAGGTGAGCGCCATGCCGCTGTTGATGATATTCACACGCATCAGAATGAAGCCCACCGGATACAGCAGACCCACGAAAAAGCCCAGCAGCATGGCGAAGCGGATCTCGCCGCCGCTCAGGCCGCTGAT
>JAGAEH010000168.1 GCA_017613225.1 Lachnospiraceae bacterium | reverse complement strand
GTACAAGATGCTCTCTGCCCCCTACAAAGACGGCAGCAGGAAGTAAGGAGGCAAAAAAGCTATGACTACGAAACATATGGGCATGGACGACAACACCAAGGGGAGGATACAGCTTATCGCTCTTCGGGTCCTGGTCTACACCATCCTGATCTTTCTCACGATCCTGTGCCTGTTCTTCTTCTATCTGATGATCATCAACGCGACGCGTTCGAACGCGCAGCTGGCCACTGGCTTCACGCTGCTCCCCAAGGGCAATTTCTTCGTGAACCTGAAAAACGCATGGAACGACGCGTCGATCAATATCCCGCGGGGCATGCTCAACAGTCTGATCATCGCGGTATCGTCCGCCGCCATTACGACCTATTTCTCGGCCCTGACCGCCTACGGCGTTCATGTGTACAACTTCAGAGCCAAGAATCTGGTGTTCACCTTCATCATGGCGGTCATGATGATCCCGTCACAGGTCAGCGCCCTCGGCTTTTTGCAGCTGATGAACAAATGGCACCTCACGAACAGCTACATCCCCCTGATCATCCCCGGCATCGCCGCCCCTGTGGTGTTCTTTTACATGAAGCAGTACATGGAGAGCGTACTGCCGCTGGAGATCGTGGAGGCGGCCCGGGTGGACGGGTCCGGTGAGTTCCGCACCTTCAACACCATCATTCTGCCCATCCTGAAGCCGGCCATCGCCGTGCAGGCCATCTTCTCCTTCGTAAGCTCCTGGAACAACTACTTTATCCCCGCGCTGCTGCTCGACAAGGCGGAGATGAAGACCGTGCCTATCATGATCGCCCAGCTGCGCAGCGCAGACTACTCCAAGTTCGACATGGGCAAGGTGTATATGTTCATCCTGCTGGCCATCCTGCCGGTCATGATCGTGTACATCATTTTGAGCAAGTCCATTATCAAGGGCGTCACATCGGGAAGCGTAAAGGGATGACGCTTTTCATGTTTCTTCTCCTTAGCCGCCTTGTCCCCACGGACAGGGCGGTTTTCTGACAGAAGGGACCCTGAGCAAAAACCAGAGAAAGGATAAAGCCTATGCGCATTTTTTACGGGTATCAGAAAGGCGTCGACCTGGGGGGCTGGTTCTCCCAATGCGATCATAGTGAACAGAGGTACGATACCTTCATCACGGAAAAGGACTTCGCCGTCATCAAAAGCTGGGGCTGCGACCACGTGCGGCTGCCCGTAGACTACGAACTGCTGGAGGACAAGCAGGGAGCGCCCCGGGAAACGGGCTATGCGCGCCTTGAAAAGGCCATCGGCTGGGCACGGGAGAACGGTCTCAACATGGTGCTGGACCTGCACAAGACCGCAGGTTTCTCCTTCGATCCCGGCGAGCAGGAGGCCGGCTTCTTCGAGAACGCAAAGTACCAGGAACGGTTCTGCATCCTGTGGGAGCGCATCGCCCGGCGGTTCGGTAGGGATGCGGACATGCTGGCCTTCGAACTGCTCAACGAGGTGACGGAAAAGGAGTACGGCCAGGTCTGGAACCGGATTCTGGAGACCTGTGTTCGCCGCATCCGGGTCATTGCGCCTGACACGAAGATCCTCATCGGCGGCTACTGGCACAACAGCGCCGCGGCCGTGAAGGACCTGCCCCTGCCCTTCGACGAGAACATCGTCTATAATTTCCACTGCTACGAGCCGCTCATCTTTACCCATCAGGGAGCGTACTGGATGCCGCCTATGGAAACGTCCTTCCGCATCCCCGTCAGCGCTACCTATGGCGAGATGGCCGAGGCCAGCTGCCGGATGCTGACCGGCTCCCTGGCGGGTCTCGACGTCCTGCCGGCGGACGAACGCCTCTCCCCCGCCTTCTTCGAGGCCTTCTTCCGTGAGGCCGTCAGCGTGGCGGAAGCGCGAAACGTGCCCCTCTACTGCGGTGAGTACGGCGTTATCGATAAGGCTGCGCCTGAAGACGCCCTGGTTTGGTACAAGGCCATTCACGCCGCCTTTGAAGCCTATGGCATCGGCCGGGCAGCCTGGAGTTATCGGCAGATGGACTTCGGCCTTTCCGATGAGCGCATGGACGGCGTCCGGGAAGAACTGCTGCGCTGCCTGTGACATGGCAGCCGCCTTAATATCCCTGCAAGGAAGACGGAACAGGCGCTGCGGCGCCTGCTTCGTGTATATGGGGGAATACGACGATTCTTTACAAAACCGACTACATGTGGTATAAAAAAGGGGCGGAAGGAGAGGCGCGGGCATGATCTATCGGCGGCTTCCGTTTGAGGAGTATTTCATCAACACCAGCGAGGACTTTACCCACACGGGGCGGGTGACCTACCCCGTGAAGTACGTCGCTGTAAAATATAACACCACGAGGATCGGGCGGCTGCTGGGCCTCGCGCACGAGGTGAACTACGAGATCCACTACGAGCCGGACAGGGACGTGATCCAGATCCATTTCCAGCGGACCATGGACGCCATGGACTGGATCGCCAACGTGATCGAAGCCGCCAGCCGGTACTATCGGGCCATCGAATTCGAGGGAGAGCCCCTGCAGCTTAGGGTCCATCACGGCTGGGGAAATATGTATCTGGCCGTTAAGCAGCAGGTCCGGGAGCAGTGGAAGGCCCTCCAGGAGGCCCATCCCGAGGCGGCCACGGAGATCCTGGGCTGGTCCCTGGGCTCCGGCATCGCCTGCCTCTGCTGCCAGGACCTCAATTACAACTTCGGCGTGAAGCCCTATCTCTACACCTTCGGCAGCGTCCGCCCATTCCAGTGCACGCCCCTGAACCGGAAGCGGATGCAGAAGTATCTCTCCACCCTCTATACGGACTGCGCCAATTTCGCCGACATCAACGACCTCATCACCTATATGCCCCCCTTCCGCGGGTTTACCATGATCCGGCGGGTCAAGGTGGGCACGGACCTGCCCCGCTCCTTCTTCCGGCTGATCCACCCCCTGCGCTACCATGTGCACTACGACCT
>JAGAEH010000167.1 GCA_017613225.1 Lachnospiraceae bacterium | reverse complement strand
CGCCATCCGGCGCATCCGCAGCACCGGTCTGGACAAGGAGACCATCTACACCTGCTACGTCACCGAAAACCGAAAGCTTCTCGGCCAGGTCTCGGTGAAGGACATGATCCTCTGCGGAGACGACAGCACCCCCATCTCGAAGATCATGGATGAGAACGTGATCTCCGTGAACACCCATACCGACCAGGAAGAAGTGGCCCAGATGCTCTCGAAGTACAACTTCCTGGCCCTGCCCGTCATCGACACCGACGGGCACATGGTCGGCATCGTCACCTTCGACGACGCCATGGACGTCATGCAGGAAGAGGTCACTGAGGATATCGAGAAGATGGCCGCCATCCTCCCCTCGGACAAGACCTATCTGCGCTCCAATTCCCTGGATCTGTTCAAGCACCGCATCCCCTGGCTGACGCTGCTGATGGTCTCGGCCACCTTCACGGGCATGATCATCACCAGCTTCGAAGACGCCCTGTCCAAGTTCGTGGTGCTGACGGCCTTTATCCCCATGCTGATGGACACCGGCGGCAACTCCGGCTCCCAGGCTTCCGTTTCCATCATCCGCGCCCTGTCCCTGGGCGAGCTGGAATTCGCGGATCTGCCCAAGGTGATCTGGAAGGAGATCAAAACGGCCGTGCTCTGCGGCTGCGCCCTGGCGGTGCTCTGCTTCGGCAAGATCATGCTGGTGGACGTGCTGCTCATGGGCACGGAGATCCGCGTGCTCACCGCTGCGGTGGTGTGCCTGACCATGGCCATCACCGTGCTCATCGCCAAGGTGGTGGGCTGCACCCTGCCCATGTTCGCCCAGAAGCTGGGCCTGGACCCGGCAGTGATGGCCAGCCCCTTCATCACCACCATTGTGGACGCGCTGTCCTTGCTGGTGTATTTCGGCGTGGCCACCGCCCTGCTGTTCTGACGGCACACACACAAAAAAAGAAGAGGCTGAGGCCTCTTCTTTTTTTGTGCCGGCATCGTCTGCGGGCGCGTACGGCGCAGGATCTCCTACGCTCTTCGGCTCTTTTCTCTTGCGGGAAAGCGCCCCGGCAAGGGGGCGCTTTCCTCATGCCTTTCTCACTCGGCCCAGAAGACCCGGCCGTCCTTCCGGGGAGCCGCAGCGGGATGATCCTGGGCGGGATAGCCCACGATGCAGTGGCCGACGCCCTCGTACTCGCCCTCGACGCCGAGGCTGCGGAGGATCTCCTTGCCCTCCTCGCTCTCAAACTCCTCTTTTGCCCGGTTGATCCAGCAGCTGCCCAGACCCAGCGCGTAAGCGGCCAGCATCATGTTGCCCATGGAGAGGCTGCCGTCGGCTACGGTAAAGGGCGTGTCCTTCTTCGCCAGCACCAGCAGCACCGCCGGCGCGCCGTAGAAGGGGTCGAAGCCCTCGGCCCAGCCGCCGACCTTCCGGTTCATCTCCATCAGCCGGTCCCGCAGCGCCTTGTCGGTAACGGCCACGATGATGGAGCTCTGGCCGCCCTTGCCGCTGGCGGCGTAGAGTCCCGCCTGGATGATCTGCTCCAGATCCTCCCGCCTGGGCATTTCGTCCCGATACTTGCGGATGCTCCGCCGGTTCAGCAATGCGTTCATGGTCTCGTTCATGGAAAAAGCCTCCTTTTGATTCCTGTGATATCAGTATAGCCGCTTCTCTCTCTTCGCGCAAGGGAAAAGCGGGGAATGGGGAAGCGCGGGCCTCTGCCCGCGCTTCCCCATTCCGGTTTCTCTTCTCAGTTGGCGATCCGGTGATGGGCGGTGGGGCTGTCCAGCTCCAGGGCCCGGAAGGTGTAGCCGTTCTGCCGGCCCCAGATGATGATCTGCTCCACGGCGGCCACGCTGTAATCCTTCACGTCGTGCTGCAGCACCACGGAGATCTTCCGTCCGGTGCAGCCTGAGGTGACATTGGCGACCACCCCCGCCGTGGTCCGGGTGCCGACGGCGTCTCCGCTGTCGATATGCCAGTCAAAGTACTGGTAGCCCATGTTGTTCATCAGCACGGTGAGCCGGCTGATGATGCCGGGATTGAAGTTGCTCACGGTGTTGGAGCTGCCCCCCGGGAAGCGGAACATGCGGGTGTAGGAGCCGGTCTGCCGGTAGACGATCTCCTGCGCCGCGTAAAAGTCGTCCAGATAATTTTGCTCGCTGGCATAGATGGCATAATAGTTGTGGGAGAGGGTGTGCACCGCGATGGTATGTCCCTCCCGATAGGCCCGGCCGATCATGTCCTCATACTCCGGGTTCAGCCCCGTGACGAAAAAGGTGGCCTTCACGTCATAGTTGGCCAGGATATCCAGCAGGTCCCCGGTATAGGGGCCGGGGCCGTCGTCAAAGGTCAGGTAGATGGTCTTCTCGTCCGGCTGGACCACCGCAGGGAGCTCCACCCGCTCGATCACCACCGTGCGGGTGACGCTGACGGTCTCCGCCCCGTTGCTCAGGCTGTAGGTCAGCTCATATTCCCCCAGCTTGTATGGGGTGACGCTGCCCTCCACCGTGACCTTGTCGGACAGGTCATTGCCCTTGCCGTCCACGGCGATGACGCCCGGATCCTCAAACTCCATGCTGGCGGAGATGACCATGTACTCCTCGCCCAGCAGCGTCAGCTCCGGCGGAGCCACCGCGGGCAGAGTCCGCTCCGCCACCGCCTCATTGCCCGAGCTGTCGCTGACGCGATACTCGATCCTGTCCTCCAGCACCTCCCGTTCCACCTGGGCGGTCAGGTCCCCGTCGCAGTTGTCCCAGGCCAGGAAGCCCTCTTCCTCGTAGCCGGTAAACCAGTCCGGCTGATAGCCGTTCACGGTCTGCAGGGTGATGGTGGGCGGCGTCAGGTCCGCCACATGGACGATCCGCTTGGCGGAATAGCTGTCAAAGAGGAATTCCGTGGTATAGGTCAGCTCATAGGTGCCGATGACCTTGGTATTCACATAGCCCGAGGTCTCCACCGGGAGCACCAGCACGCCCGTGCCGAACAGCCTGCCCACCGTCACCGCGCTGCGGCCGGGATCCACAAAGTCCTCCCCATAGGGAACCGTGATCTCGCTGCTGCCCACCAGGCGGAACTGCACATGCCGGCCGTCCATGGTGAAGAGCACCGCGGCCGAGGCCAGGAGCAGCAGCAGGAACAGCAGGAGCGTGAGCTTCCAGCTCCGTCCGGACTTCTTTTTTCCTTTCTTTTCTTTCCGACGCGCCATGGTTCAACCTCTGTTTCTCAGGTTTCAAAGATATGCTATATTATACACCTTTCGACAGAAGATGGAAGAGAGAAATTCAGGAATTGGGGCAAGAATCCGCCGATCGGGCAAAATCCGGGGAAAAACCCGGAAATTTGGCCGGCAATACCGTTTTTTCCCGGTTTTTCCGCCGATTCTCATTCAATTTCTTGCAGGAAGCGCAGTTGTGTGCTATATTCATAAGTTGTGGGACCAATGGTCCGCAAGAATATTCATCTCTGCGGCAGCCAGCCGCAGGAAAGGAAGAGAACATGAACAATACCGAAAAAACCATGGACAAGATCATTGCCCTGTGCAAGAACCGCGGCTTCATCTTTGCCGGCAGCGAGATTTACGGCGGCCTTGCCAACACCTGGGACTACGGCCCGCTGGGCACGCGCCTGAAGAACAACGTGAAGGACGCCTGGCGCAAGCGCTTCATCCAGGAGCGCCGCAACAGCTTCGAGGTGGACGCCGACATTCTGATGAACCCCCGGGTCTGGGAGGCCAGCGGCCATGTG
>JAGAEH010000166.1 GCA_017613225.1 Lachnospiraceae bacterium | reverse complement strand
CTAAAAGCAACGCAATCAGTTTCTTCATTTTTTTCCTCCTCTTTTGGAATTGAGTTTATCGGAACCTGTTTTGTACAGGTGATCCTTCGTTTACTTGTTGAACAGGTGGCAGGCCGCGAAGTGGCCGGGCTTGACCTCGGTAAAGGCCGGGCGTTCCGTCCTGCACAGGTCGTTGGCGTAAGGGCAGCGGGTCTGGAACGGACAGCCGGGGGGCATGTTGATGGGACTCGGAACTTCGCCCTGCAGCCTCACCTTTTCCTTGCTCTTTTCGTAGTCCGGATCCGGGATCGGGATGGCCGCCATCAGCGCCTTGGTGTAGGGGTGCAGCGGGTCTTTGTACAGCTCTTCGGAGGTGGCCAGTTCCATCATCCTGCCCAGATACATGACGCCCACGCGGTCGGAGATGTACTGGACCATGGACAGGTCATGGGCGATGAACAGGAAAGTCAGGCCCCGTTCGTCCTGCAGGTTTTTCAGCAGGTTCACCACCTGGGCCTGGATGGACACGTCCAGGGCGGAGATGGGTTCGTCGCAGACGATGAACTTGGGGTCCGCCGCCAGGGAACGGGCTACGCCGATGCGCTGCCGCTGTCCGCCGGAGAATTCGTGGGGGAAGCGGTTGGCGTGGTCGGAGTTCAGGCCGACGGTCTCCAGAAGCTCCAGGGCCTTGGCCTGCTTTTCGGCCTTGGTCATGGTTTTGTTGGTCTCCATGCCCTCGATGATGATCTCGGAGACGGTCATCTTGGGGTCCAGGGAACTGTAAGGGTCCTGGAAGATCATGTGCATCTGGCTGCGGAAGGGGGTCAGATCCTTCGGTTTCAGCTTCGCGATGTCGCTGCCTTCGAACAGGATCTGGCCGGCAGTGGGCTCGTAGACGCGGATGATGGTGCGGCCCAGGGTGGTCTTGCCGCAGCCGGACTCGCCCACCAGGCCGAGAGTCTCGCCGCGGTAGATGTCCAGGTCGATGTCATCCACGGCCTTCAGCTGTTTGCCGTGGCCCATGTTGAAGTATTTTTTAACGCCGCGTACGGATATGAGAACGTCTTTTTCGTCAGCCATTTGTCTGCTCCTCCTTCTGCTTATTCTGGTAAGCGATAAAGTCGGGATGGAAGCGCCAGCACTTCGCCATGTGGTTTTCGCCCACGTTGTAGAAGGGAGGCTTTTTGCGGCAGCATTCCATGGCCACGCTGCAGCGCTCGAAGAACGGGCACTCCTCTCGCTCCAGAAGCAGGTCGGGAGTGGAGCCGGGAATGGGCTGCAGGCTGTTCTTTTCCATGTTCAGCCGGGGCAGCGCGCCCAGCAGGCCGTGGGTGTAGGGGTGCGCGGGCTTGTAGTACAGATCCCGCAGATCCGCCTTTTCCACCACTTCGCCGGCGTACATGACCATGACTTTGTCCGCCACGCCGGCCACGACGCCCAGGTCGTGGGTGATGAGGATGACGGCGGTGCCCATCTTCTTGGCCAGTTCCACGATCAGGTCCATGATCTGGGCCTGGATCGTCACGTCCAGGGCTGTGGTGGGCTCGTCGGCGATCAGAAGCTTGGGATCCAGCAGCAGGGACATGGCGATCATGATGCGCTGGCGCATGCCGCCGGAGAGCTCATGGGGATATTGCTTCATGCGGGCTTCGGGGTTGGACATGCCCACCTGCTCCAGCATGTCGATGATGCGGGCGGTGCGGTCCGCCTTGCTCATGCCCTTGTTGTGGAGCCGCAGCACCTCGTCCAGCTGCCAGCCGATGGTGAACACGGGATTTAAGCAGGACATGGGATCCTGGAAGATCATGCTGATGTCCTTGCCGCGGATCGAGCGCATCTCCTTGTCGGTCTTCTTGACCAGGTCGCTGCCCTCGAAGAGGATCTCGCCGCCGGAGATCCTGCCGTTGCGGGCCACCAGCTGCAGGACGGACATGGCCGTGACGGACTTTCCGGAACCGGACTCGCCCACGATGGCCATGATCTCGCCCGGAGCCAGGTCGAAGCTGACGCCGTTGACGGCCTTCACTTCGCCGTGCTTGGTCTTGAACGTGGTATACAGATCTTTTACTTCTAAGAGTTTTTCCATGGCTGCGCCTCCTTACATCTTGGGATCCAGCGCGTCTCGCAGCGCGTCACCCACAAAGTTGAACGCAAGGATCGTGATACTGATGAACAGGGAAGGGAACACCAGCATGTGAGGGAAGGTCTTGATGTACTTCAAGCCTTCCGAAGCCAGGGCGCCCCAGCTGGGCTCGGTCACGATGCCGAGGCCGATGAACTGCAGGTAGGCCTCCAGGAAGATGGCTGCCGGCACGGTCAGGGTCAGGGACACCAGGATCGGCGCGATGGCGTTGGTGACCAGGTGCTTGAACATGATCTTGACGGGCTTTACGTTGCTGATCTGGGCGGCCATGATGTACTCGCGGGTCTTCAGTGACAGCACTTCGCCGCGGACCGTCCGGGCCGTGCCGATCCAGCCCGTGAGACCGATGACCAGATAGACGTTGGTCATGCTGCGGCCCCAGACCGTGATCAGCAGAATGATGTACAGTGTCTGCGGCACCGAGTCTATGATCTCTATGATACGCATCATGATGGTGTCCACCCAGCCTCCGCAGTAGCCGGCGATGACGCCGTAGGTGGCGCCGATGGCGAAGGCCACCAGAGCTGCCAGGAAGCCGACCTTAAGGGAGACGCGGGCGCCGTACATGACGCGGACGCAGATGTCTCTGCCCAGGTTGTCCGTGCCCATCCAGTGTTCGGAGGAGGGCGTCTGGTTCATCTGGGGGATGTTCTGGTCGTTGATGTCGTAGCGGGAGAACATCGGCCCGAAGATGGCGATCAGGATCATGATGAAGATGATGATGATGCCCACCAGGCCGAGCCTGTTCTTTTTAAAGCGGTAGACGGCGTCCTTGAGGAAGGTGGAAAGAGGACGGTAGATCTTGTCGGCGTTGCGCTCTTCCTGCGGGACGGGCCGGAAATCGGCCTCTGTAAAATGGATCTCGGCGGGATCGGTATTGACGGGATTTAAAGCATTGTTTTCCATGGCTTATTTCTCCTTTGAACCGGCCAGTGAGATCCGGGGATCGACAAAGGTGTAGAGGATGTCGATGACCAGCACCACGATGATCAGCAGGGCGGACCAGAACACCGTCAGGCCCATGATCATCGTGTAGTCACGGTTGAAGATGGAATTGGTGAAGGCCTGGCCCAGACCGGGGATGGCGAAGATGTTCTCCACCACGAAGCTGCCGCAGATGATGCCGGCGAACATGGGGCCGATGATGGTCAGGATGGGCAGCAGGGCGTTCCGCAGGGTGTGGATGAAGACCACCCGGAAGCGGCTGGCGCCCTTGGCCCGGGCAGTGCGGATGTAGTCGGAGTTGGACACCTCCAGCATGCTGCTCTTCATGTACTTGGTGATGGTGGCCATCGGGCCCAGGGAAAGGGTGATGACGGGCATGATGGCATGCTTGACCGTGCCCCATCTTGCGATGGGCAGCAGGCCCCATTTATACCCCAGGAAGTACATCAGGCCCATGGCTATGACGAAGCTGGGCAGTGAGATGAACAAGGTGGTCAGCACCTTGATGATGTTGTCCGCCGTGCCGTTCTGCTTGGCGGCGCTCAGGATCCCCATGGGGATGCCCAGAGTCACGGCCAGCAGCAGGGCAAAGAAGCCGATGGTGGCGGAGGCGGGCAGTTTTATGCGGATGTAGTCGTTGACGGTGTAGGCGGAATCGTGCATGGATACGCCGAAGTCCAGGTGCGCCAGATTCTTCATGTAGATCAGGTACTGCTCAAAGACCGGCTTGTCCAGGCCGTACTTGTGCTCCAGGTTCGCGAGGACCGTTGCGGGCAGGGGCTTGTCGCCCAGGTCAAAGGGACCGCCGGGGATCGCCCTTGAGAGCCAGAACGTGAAGGTCGCGATGATGAAAATGACCAGAAGCGCCAGTACAAGCCGTTTGACGATGTACTTCAGATACTTCATCTTCTCCTCCGTATCTCTAGATAGTTAGGTAAACTGTATTATAAACCATGGTACATATTCGGCGCAACTACTAATGAAAACACGTTAGATAATTAAGTGTTCTGACGGCTGAAAAACGCGCCCCGGACCCATGGAAGCGCTCATGTGCCCTTGCACATGAAAACAGAGCCGTGTTATGATGATGCTGTACGGAAAGATCCGCAGCGGATCCGGAAGATGAGGAGGCACGGCATGGAGTTTTTTAGAGAGACAGAGAAGGGACTGGAGTTCAGACGGCGGGGGGAGACGGTGCTCATCACCCCCTGGGGAGACGGGCTGCGGGTCCGTGCCACCAAAAACAGCAGTTTCGCGCCGGAGGACTGGGCGCTGCTGCCCCGGGGGACGGAGGGAAAGATCCGGATCACCAAGCGGGGAGCGGAGATCGGAAACGGGAAGATCCGCTGCGCCGCGGACCCTTACGGAAAACTGGTCTTTTATAATGAAAAAGGAAAAGTGCTGCTGTCGGAATACTACCGTTCCTGGGACTACGGCGACGAAAACTGGGAGCACCTGGACGACATCACCATGGAGTGTCAGGCGGGCCGCCAGTATAAGCCCGGCCCGGGAGGGACCCACCGGATCAAACTGCATTTCGCGGCCCGGGACGAGGAAAAGATCTTCGGCATGGGGCAGTATCAGCATCCCTACCTGGACTTGAAGGGCTGCCATCTGGAACTGGAGCAGAAGAACACCCAGGCCACGGTGCCCTTTGCCGTCTCCAGCCTGGGCTACGGCTTTCTGCTGAACGTGCCCGCCATCGGCCGGGTGGACTTCGCCAGGAACATGACGGAGTGGGAACTGTACTCCGCGAAGCAGATCGACTACTGGGTCTGCGCCGGGGATACGCCGGCTGAAATTGAGGAGAGCTACGCGAAGGTGACCGGCACAGTGCCCATGATGCCGGACTTTGCCATGGGTTTCTGGCAGTGCAAGCTGCGGTACCAGACCCAGGAGGAGCTTCTGGCGGTGGCCCGGGAGTACTACAGAAGAAAGATCCCGGTGGACGTGATCGTGGTGGACTATTTCCACTGGCCCCATCAGGGGGACTGGTGCTTTGACAGTGACTACTGGCCGGATCCGGAGGGCATGATAAAAGAGCTTTCGGACATGGGCATGAAGCTGATGGTCTCCGTATGGCCCACGGTGGACCGGGCCAGCGTCCACTATCAGGAGATGAAGGAACGGGGCATGCTGGTGGAGACGAACCGGGGCATCTCCGTCACCATGGAGTGCCGGGGCTTCGAGTCTTTCATGGACACCACCAATCCCGAGACGCGGGAATATGTATATGATATCATAAAGAAGAACTATCTGGACAAGGGCGTGGCCCTGCTGTGGCTGGACGAGGCAGAGCCGGAGTATTCCGTGCCGGACTGGGAGCTGTACCGCTACTTTGCCGGCCCTGCCCTGGAATGCGGCAACATCTATCCCCTGACCTACGCGCAGGGCTTTTATGAGGGCATGAAGAAGGACGGGGCGGAAGCTCCCATCAACCTGATCCGCTGCGCCTGGGCCGGCAGCCAGCGTTACGGCGCTCTGGCCTGGAGCGGCGACGTGCCCTCCACCTTCACCTACCTGCGCTATCAGATGACCGCCGGCCTGAACATGGGCCTGGCGGGCATCCCCTGGTGGACCGCGGACATCGGCGGCTTCCACGGAGGCCATGTGGAGGATCCGGCCTTCCACGAACTGCTGGCCAGATGGTTCCAGTTCGGAACTTTCTGCCCGGTGATGCGCCTTCACGGCAACCGGGATCCCCATACGCCGCCCCTGGGGACCAGCGGCGGCGGCCTGTGCTCCAGCGGCGCGGGCAACGAGATCTGGAGCTACACGCCCCAGCTGGAGCAGATGATGGAAAAGTACATCCGCCTGCGCTACCGCCTGCGGCCGTACATCAAAGAGGCCATGGGCGAGGCCCATGAAAAGGGAACGCCGGTGATCAAGCCGCTGTTCTACGATTTCCCGTCGGATGCCGCGGCCTGGGAGGTGACGGACGAGTACCTGTTCGGCCATGACGTCCTGTGCGCGCCGGTGCTTACCGCCGGGGCGAGAGAGCGGGAGGTCTATCTGCCGAAGGGCTGCGACTGGGTGGACGCCGCCTCCGGGCTGGTCCATCCCGGTGGGACGAAGCTGACGGCGGAGGCGCCCATCGACCGGATGCCCCTCTTTGTGAGGAAGGGCAGCCCGGCGCTGGCGATGCTGTCATCCTGAGCGGAGCGAGCAAAGCGAGCGAAGTCGAAGGATCCCTGTATCATCATGGAAAAAGGATGGATGATCCTATGAGAAATACGAAAAAGGCACTGGCTAGATCCGGAAGGGGCATCATTTTGACCCTTTGCTTCGCGCTGTCCGTCCTGCTGTGTTTTCCCGCCGCGGAGGTCTTCGGCGATACGGAAAAACCGACGATCGCGGACCTGGTCGGGTCAAATGAAAACTATTCGGCGGTGATCTACAACAATACCAACGGACTGCCCACCTCCGAGGCCAACGACATCGCCCAGACCGGCGAGGGCTTCCTTTGGATCGGCAGCTACAGCGGGCTGATCCGCTACGACGGTCACAATTTTGAACGGATGGACTCCACCACCGGCATCACCAGCGTGGTCTGCCTGCATGTGGACAAAAAAGACCGGCTGTGGATCGGGACCAACGACGGCGGCCTGGCCATGATGGAACAGGGTGAATTCCGGTTCTGGGGCGAAAAGGACGGTCTGGGTTCCGCCAAGATCTGCGCCATCGAAGAGGACGCGGAGGGCGTCATCTATGTGGGGACCACGGCGGGGATCTCCATTGTCCGGGAGGACATGAGCCTCGGCCAGGTGGAGGATTACCGGGTCGCCGGCGCCTACATGGAACATATGCGGCTGGGCAGCGACGGCCTGATCTACTGCCTCACCAACGAAGACGACTACTTTGTGCTTCGGAACGGCAAAGTGGTGGACTACATCGGCCATACGGCCACCCGCGTCCAGGACATCACCAGCATCCTTCCCGACCCGGAGAACGCCGGAAAATTCTACATCGGAACAGGAGGAAGCGGCTTCTACCACGGAAACATCAAAAGCAGTCTCAAAGACCTGGAATACGTGGACCTCTCCCCTCTCTTTGACGTGTCCGACATCCGGCTGATCGAGGGGAAGATCTGGATCTGCGCCAGAAACGGCATCGGCATGCTGGATGAGGAGGGCTTTCACCATCTGGGCGACCTGCCCATGGTCAACTCCGTGGGGCATGTGATGGAGGACTATCAGGGAGACCTGTGGTTTACTTCTTCCCGCCAGGGCGTGATGAAACTGGTGCCGAACTGGTTTTCGGACGTCTTCGCCCGGTACGGCCTGCCGGAGCGGGTCGTGAACGCCGTCTGCCGGTATCAGGGAAAACTGTTCATCGCGACGGACACGGGCCTGATGATCCTGGGGGAAGAGGGACCGCTGACGGAGTTTCCGCTGCGGGCGGCAAAGACCGCCTCCGGCGCCGAGCTGGGATCTTCAGATCTTCTGGAGCTTTTAAGCAGCTGCCGCATCCGCTCCTTCGTGGAGGACCGCGAGGGGCGTCTGTGGATCTCCACCTGGAGGGCCAACGGGCTTCTGCGCTATGAAAACGGGGAAGTGACGGCCTTCACTGAGGCCGAGGGCCTCTATTCCGACCACATCCGCGTGGTGGACGAAACTGCCGACGGCAGGATCCTGGTGGCCTGCACCGGCGGCGTGGTGGTGATAGAAGGAGACAGCGTGACGGCACGCTACGGACCGGCGGAGGGCATCACCAATCCCGAGAGCCTCAGTGTCGTCGCGGCGCCCAACGGGGACATCGTTCTGGGCTCCAACGGCGGCGGCATCTACATTATCAATGAAGAAGGCATACGGCGCATCGGTACGGAGGAGGGTCTGAGCTCCGGCATCGTGATGCGCGTCAAATACGACGCCGAAAGCGGCGTCTACTGGATCGTCACCGGCAATTCCATCGCCTGGATGACGCCGGATTACCAGGTCACCACGGTGCAGTCCTTCCCCTATTCCAACAACTTCGACCTGTACCGGAACAGCAAGGGGGAGATGTGGGTCTTAAGCAGCGACGGCATCTACGTGGCGTCCTGCGAAGAGCTGCTGGCAGGCGGGGAGATCCGGCCGGTCCACTACGGCATGGCCAACGGCCTGCCCTGCATCGCCACCAGCAATTCCTACAGCGAGCTGACCGAGGAGGGGGACCTCTACATCGCCGGCAACACGGGCGTGGCCAAGGTCAACATCGAGACTCCCATGGAAGACATCAGCGACGTCAAACAGGCGGTGCCTTTCATTGAGGCGGACGGCAAAATGCTCTATCCCGGCGAAGACGGGGGCTTTACGATCCCCTCCCGGGTGCGGAAGCTGACCGTATACGCCTATGTCTATACTTTCTCCCTGACCGATCCCCAGGTGACTTACTGCTTGGAGGGCTTCGACAGCGAGGCCGTGACGGTGAACCGCAGCGAGCTCGCGCCGGTCTCCTATACGAATCTGCCCGGCGGTTCCTACCGGTTCACCATGGAGCTGAAGGATTCCACGGGGCAGAACAGCAAGACCCTGTCCGTCCCCATCGAAAAGGAAAAGGCCCTGTATGAGCAGGTGTGGTTCTACGTCCTTTCCGCCCTTGGCGGTATTCTGGTCATTCTGGCGCTGGTCAGGGCCTACGTCCGCCGGAAGATGCGGCTTTTGGAGGAGAAACACAGGGAGGAAGCGGAACGGGAGCGCATCGAGAACGAGCTTTCGATGGCGAACCGGATCCAGCATTCCATGCTGCCCCACGTGTTCCCGCCCTTCCCGGACCGGGAGGAATTCGACCTGTACGCCTCCATGGATCCCGCGAAGGAGGTGGGCGGCGATTTCTATGACTTCTTCTTCGTGGACGAGGATCATCTGTGCCTGGTGATGGCCGACGTGAGCGGCAAGGGCGTTCCCGGGGCGCTGTTCATGATGGTCTCCAAGGCCATTCTGCAGAGCTTCGGCACCATGGGAAGATCCGCGGCGGAGATCCTGACCAAGACCAACGAGACGATCTGCGCCAACAATCCGGAGGACATGTTCGTCACGGTGTGGCTGGGGATCCTGGAGATCTCCACCGGAAAGATCGTCGCGGCCAACGCGGGCCACGAGTACCCCGTGCTGAAGCAGCCGGAGGGCAGCTTTGAGCTGATCAAGGACAAGCACGGCTTCGTCATCGGCGGCATGGACGGCGTGCGGTACAGGGAATACGAACTGGAGCTGAAGCCCGGCGCGAAGCTCTTCCTGTACACCGACGGCGTGCCGGAGGCCGCGAACGCGGAAAAGGAGATGTTCGGCACGGAGCGGATGCTGGAAGCCCTGAACAGTGAGCCGGACGCGGCGCCTAAGCAGGTCCTGATGAACGTCCGCGCCGCGGTGGACGGCTTCGTGACCGGGGCGGAGCAGTTCGACGACCTGACCATGCTCTGCATCGAATACAAGGGAGAAAAGACGCAGGCGGAAGAGTAGACGCCTGTTAATTGGAAGAAACCATAATCGATACGACGTTTTGTCTTAAGGAGGAGACCGATGAAGATTACCTTTATGGGCGCCGGCAGCACCGTGTTCGCCCGCAACGTGATCGGCGACTGCATGTGTTCCGAGGTCCTGCGGGATTCTGAATTCGCGCTGTACGACATCGACGGCGAGCGCCTGGAGGAGAGCCGGGTGATCCTGGAGGCCATGCGGGAACACATGGGCGGCTACGGGAAGATCACCACTTTCCTGGGAGTGGAGAACCGGAAGGACGCCCTGCGGGGCGCGAAGTTCGTGGTCAACGCCATCCAGGTGGGCCTGTACGATCCCTGCACCATCATCGACTTTGAGGTGCCCAAAAAGTACGGGCTGCGCCAGACCATCGCGGACACGCTGGGCATCGGCGGCATCATGCGGGGCCTGCGCACCATCCCGGTGATGGCGGACTTCGCCCGGGACATGGAAGAGGTCTGCCCCGGCGCGCTCTTCCTGAATTACACCAATCCTATGGCCATCCTGTCCGGCTACATGCAGCGCTATACCGGCGTAAAGACGGTGGGCCTCTGTCACTCCGTGCAGGTCTGCACCCAGTCGCTGCTGAAGACAGTGGGCATGGAAGACAGGCTGGAGGGCGCCCGGGACCTGATCGCGGGCATTAACCACATGGCCTGGCTCCTGAAAATCGAGGACAAGGACGGCAACGACCTGTATCCGGAGATCAAGAGCCACATTGAGGAAGTCCTGGCGGATCCGGACTGCAAAAACAAGGTCCGCATCGACTTCATGAAGCACTTCGGCTACTACGTGACCGAGTCCTCTGAGCACAACGCGGAGTACTGCATGTTCTACATCAAGGATAAGTATCCGGAACTGATCGACCGCTACAACATACCGCTGGACGAGTACCCCCGCAGGTGCGTCAACCAGATCGCGGGATGGAAAAAGGAATACGCGGACATCCTGAACCAGGGCGTCAGAGACCACACCCGCACCACGGAATACGCCTCCCACATCATGGAGGCGGTGGTGACCGACAGGCCCTATCAAATCGGCGGCAACGTGCTGAACGACCAGTTATACATCACCAACCTGCCCCGGGAGGCCTGCGTGGAGGTGCCCTGCCTGATCAACGGCATGGGGGTGAACCCCTGCGGCGTGGGCGCTCTGCCGGTGCAGTGCGCGGCCATGAACATGACCAACATCAACGTGCAGCTGCTGACCATCGAGGCGGCCCGCACTTTAAAGAAGGAACACATCTATCAGGCGGCCATGCTGGATCCCCATACGGCCAGCGAGCTCTCCGTCGACCAGATCAAAGCTCTGGTGGACGACCTGATCGAAGCCCACGGCAGCTGGCTGCCGAAGTATCACTGAGGGCTGCGGCAAGGCGCGGCCTGAACTCTCACAAGCACCATCGACAAGGAGGACCAGAAGATGAAGGAACTGATCAAACAGCTGGCGGCGGAACAGAGCGAAGCGATCCGCGAGTACAGACACTACCTGCACATGCACCCGGAACTGAGCTTTCAGGAGACCGGCTCCCAGGCCTATATCAAGGAAAAACTGACAGAGTTCGGCATCGAGATCGCCGAGGGGATCACCGGCACGTCCACGGTGGGCATCATCCGCGGCGAACAGCCCGGCAAGACCATCGCCTTCCGCGCGGACTTCGACGCGCTGCCCGTCACCGAATGCAACGACCTTCCCTATAAGAGCACGGTGCCCGGCGTGATGCACGCCTGCGGCCACGACACCCACGCGGCCACGCTGCTGGCCTTCGGCAAGGTCCTTTCGGAGCATC
Organism: Lachnospiraceae bacterium; assembly: GCA_017613225.1. GTDB lineage: Bacteria > Bacillota > Clostridia > Lachnospirales > Lachnospiraceae > UBA3774. The sequence goes on along the minus strand of JAGAEH010000166.1, from coordinate 6,310 downwards.
CGGAACTGGTGAAGGGCACCGTAAAACTGATCTTCCAGCGGGCGGAAGAGCTGCTGCCCGGCGGCGCCAAGACCCTGGTGGAAGACGGGGTGATGGAGGATGTGGACGAGATCTACGGCTTCCACGCCAGCGCCGGCAAGGATCTGGGCAAAGTGATCGTCAACGACGGCCCCGTATCCGCGGCGGTCAGCACCTATGAGATCGTCATCAAGGGCAAGGGGGGCCACGGCTCCAATTCGGCCAAGGCCCTGAATCCGGTCCCCATCGCGGCGCTGCTGATCAACGCCATCGAGCAGATCAAGACGGAGAAGGTGGATCCTTCCGAGACCGCCACCGTAACAGTCTGTTACATGCACGCCGGTGACGCGCCGAACATCATCCCCGCGGAGGCCCGCCTCGGCGGCAACGTCCGCGTCCACAACAACGAGCTGCTGGTGCCGCTGCTGGACCGCATCGTGGCGGTGGCCAAGGCCCTGTGCGAAGCCTGGGGCGCGGAGTGCGAGCCCGACATGGTGGTGGGCTATCCCGCAACCATCAATCAGCATGAACAGTGCGAACTGGTCCGGGAGGCGGTAGGCGAACTGGGCTATGAGCTGGGCACCACCGAAGCCGGCCTGGGGGGCGAGGACTTTGCCTACTACGCGCTGGAGAAACCGGGCTGCTTCTTCAACGTAGGCGCTTCAAATCCCGAGGATCCGGGCACCTACAACCCGCATCACTCCCCTCTGTTCCGCATCGACGAGCGCATGCTGGACATCGCCCTGGAGTGCGAGCTGGCGGTGTATCTGAAGGCGTCCGCGCGCGCGTAAATGATCCAACACAAAAGGACCGTCCCTGTGTGTCCGGCGCTGCTGGCTTTGGAACAGGGGACGGTCCTCCGTTTTTCCATTGCAATGTCAGACGTTGTGCTTTAAAATGATAATGGGGGCAAATTGAAGAAAGCAGAGGAAGTACTATGCCACCCATGGGAGGCCCCGGCGGCCGATATCTGACAGAAGAAGAAAAAAAGAACATGCCGAAGGTGACGATGGCGCTCATCAAGCGCGTCTTTTCGTACCTGAAGCCCTACTGGAAGCAGCTGTCCATAGCGCTGATCTGCATCGTGATATCCTCGGTAACGGGCATGCTGCCCTCCATCTTCACCGGCAAGATCATCGATGAAGGCCTGATCGCCAAGGATTTCGGCAAACTGATCCTGTTCATCCTGCTGACCTTCGGCGCCTATCTGATATCCAGCCTGATCGGTGTGGCGGAGAGCTACCTGAACACCTGGATCGCGCAGCACATCACCTTCGACATGCGCAACCAGATGTACCGCCATCTGCAGTCCCAGAGCCAGCACTTCTTTACCGTCAACAATCAGGGCGAGATCATCACCCGCATGACCAGCGACATCTCCGGCGTGCAGCAGGTGATCACCAGCACCTTTTCCAGCATCCTTTCCAACAGTATCACTTTGATCGTGGCGCTGATCGCCATGTTCCAGAAGAACTGGATCATGGCGCTGGTGGGCATTGCCATCGTGCCGCTGTTTACCATTCCCACCCGGGCGGCGGGCAAGACGCGCTGGAATCTGACGCGGGAGTCCCAGGAGTGCAGCGACGAGATGAACGGTATCCTGAACGAGACCCTGTCCGTCAGCGGCCAGACCCTGGTGAAGCTCTTCTGCAAGGAAGAAGAGGAATACAAAAAGTACGAAGCCGTCAACGACAAGATGGTGAAGCTGAACATCCGTGAGAGCATGGCGGGCCGCTGGTTCCGCGTGATCCTGACCACCATCACCAACGTGGGGCCCATGCTGCTGTACCTGGCGGGCGGCATTCTGATGATCAAGCACGGCTCCGATCTGACCGTCGGCGACATCACCGTTCTGGTGGCGTTGCTGGGACGCATGTACGGGCCGGTCAACTCCCTGCTGAACATCCAGGTGGACTGGCTCCGCTCCATGGCGCTGTTCACCCGCATCTTCGATTACTTCGACATCGAGCCGGAGATCAAGAACCCCAGGTATCCCGTCATCCCCGAAAAGGCCTACGGCGGTGTGGAATTCAGCCATGTGGGCTTCTCCTATGAACCCGGCAAGCCCATTTTGAAGAATGTGAGCTTTAAGCTGATGCCGAGGCACTCCGTGGCCATCGTGGGACCTTCCGGCAGCGGTAAGAGCACGATGATCAACCTGATCCCGAGGCTGTACGACGCGCAGAAGGGTTCGGTGCTCTTTGACGGAAAGGACGTGAAGGGACTGGATCTGCACTTCCTGCGCAGCAACATCGGCATCGTGACCCAGGAGACCTACCTGTTCAACGGGACGATCCGGGACAATCTGCTGTACGTCAAGCCGGACGCCACGGAGGAGGAGCTGATCGACGCCTGCACGAAGGCCAATATCTACGATTACATACAGGCTCAGGAGAAAGGTTTCGACACCGTGGTGGGAAACCGCGGCCTGAAGCTGTCCGGTGGCGAAAAGCAGCGCATCGCCATCGCGCGGGTACTGCTGCATGATCCGGCGCTCCTGATCTTTGACGAGGCTACTTCCGCCCTGGACTCCATCTCCGAGAAGAAGATCCAGGATGCCATCGATCCGCTGATCGAGACCCGCACGGCGATCCTGATCGCGCACCGTCTGTCCACGATCCTGGCGGCGGACGAGATCCTGGTCTTGAAGAACGGGGAGATCGTGGAGCGCGGCACCCACGAGCAGCTGGTCGGCGCCGGAGGAGTATATACCGAGTTGTATGAGACACAGTATAAGCTGCATAAATAGCTGCACTATTTATGCAGCTTATACTGTGCTGCGGCTTTGTGCTTTGCAGGAGCATAAGCCCCTGCATTACGAAAGCCCTTGGCAAGACAACGGCCGGATCGAGCCTTCCCTCTAGGGATGGCTCTCACTAAACTCGGGCGATACTCGCCCTTGTTAAGTGTTCGCCTTTCCTCGGACCTGTCTGAGCGAAGCGAGTTCCGCAGCAAGGCGAGTGTATATCCGGACGGCAGTCGAGCCTAGCAGCTTTCGTTCGCAGGGCGATGCCCTGCAAAAGCACGTAAAGCGGCAGGATCCGCTCATTTTGTATTAATAACCGAAAGATAAGAGTTTATCATAAAGGACAGAACTTCTATGTTTGCCTACTTAAAGGAATTCAACTTCGTCTCGGTCCTGTTCCGCCTGCTGCTGGCCATGCTGGGCGGCGGCATCATGGGTTTCGGACGGTCCAAAAAGGCCCGGTCGGCAGGTTTCCGCACCTACATGCTGATCAGCATCGGCGCGGCGCTGTCCGTGCTCCTCACTCTCTACTATTACGCAATGCTGCACGGCCCCTGGCAGGAGGCCCTGGCCAGAGTCGGCGAGAAATTCGACGCCTCGCGTCTGGGAGCGGCGGTCATCACCGGCATCGGCTTTCTGGGTGCCGGCACCATCATCAAAAGCGCGCACCAACAGGTGAACGGACTGACCACGGCCACCGGCATGTTCGCCACGGTGTGCATCGGCATCGCGGCGGGCTGCGGCTTTTATGAGTGCGCGATCCCGGCCATCGTGATCGCGGCCCTGGTGCTGAACCCCATGTCCCCGCTGGAGGTCGAATTTAAGCGCAAGCTGCGGAACATCTCCATGACGGTGGAGTTCGAGTCCATTGAGGACATCGACAAGATCAACAATGTGATCAAAGAACACGAGGCAAAAGTCTACGATATTGACATCGAGCGGTTCGAAAAAGAGAAGAACAAGTTTCCCTCGGCCATTTTCATCCTGCAGATGAGCAAAAACAACCGCTCCCATTCGGCCATGCTCTCCTCCATTGCAGAGCTGCCCTGCGTGCGCTCCGTGCACGAACTGATCGCGTAAGGAGGTACCGGAATGCTTTCGATATTTGACGGATTAAGAGATCTTTCGACCTGGAACGTGATCATCCGGCTGATCGCCGCGGCCCTGCTGGGCACCCTGATCGGTCTGGAGCGCTCCGCGAAAAACCGCACCGCCGGCTTCCGCACTCACATCCTGGTGTGCCTGGGCGGCGCCATCGCGGCTGTGACAGGCCTGTATATCTACATGGTAATGGAGCTTCCCGCGGACGTCTCCCGAATCAGCGGCCAGGTGATCACCGGCCTGGGCTTTATCGGCGCCGGCGCCATCATCGTGACCAAAAAGATGTCCATCAAGGGCCTGACCACAGCGGCCGGCCTTTGGGCCACGGGTATCGTGGGCCTGGCCATCGGCAGCGGCTTTTACGAGGGCGGGATTTTAGGAACGGCTCTGATCCTGCTCACTCAGACAGTCATGGCGAAGTTCGGAAGTAAGATGATCAAGCACGATCCCCAGTATAAGCTGGAGGTGCGCTACGAACAGAAACACGCGCTGGATCAGGTGCTGCGCGACTGCAAGGACAACCGCCTGGCCATCGTCAATCTGCACATTCAGAACAAGACGGGCCCGGAGGATCCGGATTACGAAGCGGTGATCGAGCTTCGCGGAAACATGCGGGCGGATCAGCTCATCGCCCATATCAAGACGATGGAAGGGATCCTGGACGCCTACGTTGTATGACGCAGACCGGGCCAGGCGAGACTGTATATAGAATGGTTATCCCAGAAGTAAAGGAGGAAGACCAGATGGATCAAAGAGTAGTAGTGATGAATGCCGGCAAGATGAATTACGACGGCAGCATGGATTTTTCCTGCCTGAGCGCCGACACCGTGGTCTATGACGCCACCGCGCCGGAGGAATTTCTGCCCCGCATCCAGGGGGCGGCGGCCATCGTCACCAAGGAGCTGCCGGTTCCGGCGGACCTGATCGCGCAGTTTCCTGACAGTGTGAAGCTGATCTGCGAGGCGGGCACCGGCTATAACAACATCGATATCGCTGCGGCCCGGGCAAAGGGCATTACGGTGACCAACATCCCGGCCTACAGTTCCCAGCGGGTGGCCCAGACCGCCATCATGTTTTTGCTGAACCTTTCCAGTACCATGCAGACCCAGATCCGCATGCTGGAGCGGGGCGACCGCCGCAACTTTACGGAGCATATCCTGGTGCCGCACCTGGAGGTGAACGGCAAGACCATCGGCCTGGTGGGCTGCGGCAACATCGGCAATGAGGTGAAAAAGGTGGCCCTGGCCCTGGGGATGAAGGTGCTGATCCACAAGCGCCATCCCGGCCGGGACGAAGAGAACGTGAAGTACGTGGATCTGGATACCCTGCTGGCGGAGAGCGATTACGTGTCGCTGCACTGCCCGCTGACGCCCCAGACGAAGCACATCATTGACGGAGCCGCCATCGAAAAGATGAAGCCCACGGCGTTCATGATCAATACCTCCCGCGGCGCGCTGATCGACGAGCCCGCGCTGATCAAGGCGCTGAAAGCCGGCCGCATCGCCGGCGCAGGCCTGGACGTGCAGGAGACGGAGCCCCCGGCCCAGGACAATCCCCTGTACACCCTGGAGAACGTGATCCTCACGCCCCACATGGGTTGGAAGGGCTACGAGACCAGACAGCGGCTGCTGGGGATCATCCGCGACGACGTACAGGGCTTCTTTAACGGCACGCCCGTGAACGTGGTGAGCTGAGCGCGGAGGGGAAAATGGAAGTTCAGATCATTCAGATCGATGAAAATACCTGGCGCATCGAGGACGGCGGCGTCCGTTTTTTCCTGCTGACCGGTACGGACAAGGCGCTGCTGATCGACAGCGGCATGAACACGCCGGACGCGAAGGAGATCGCCCGGAGCCTGACGGATCTGCCGCTTGAGCTTTTGAACACCCACGCGGACCGGGATCACGTGGCCGGCAATGCCGCGTTTCCCTGGTTCTACATGCATCCGGCGGAGGGCTCCAACTACTACCACGGACCCGTGGCGGTCGGGCAGCTGATCCCCGTCTGGGACGGAGACGTGCTGGATCTGGGCGGCAGAAAGCTGGAAGTGATCCACATTCCGGGACACACCCCCGGCAGCATCGCCCTGCTGGATATCGACAAGCGGGTGCTGTATTCCGGCGACTCCGTGCAGGACGGAAACATCTTCATGTTCGGCGTGCAGCGGGAGTTCCACGCCTACGCGGTGAGCCTTGCCAGGCTGGAGGACATGATGGACCGCTTCGACGTGGTCTATCCTTCCCACAGCACTTTCCCGGTGGAAAAATCGCTGATCCCCGCGCTGAAAGAAGCGGCGGAAAAGATGCTTCGCGGCGAGCTGCCCGGCAGGGCGGTGGAGATCCACGGCCATGACGTGATGCTGCGGGACGCCGGAGCGGCGAGGTTTTTGACAGAGTAGGGTAGAGAAGAAATAACATCCAGAACCCACAGGGACGGTCCTTTTGT
>JAGAEH010000165.1 GCA_017613225.1 Lachnospiraceae bacterium | reverse complement strand
ATCATGTTGTGGGCGATCATGCTTCCCCAGGCCGCCACCAGTCCAAGGCCCAGCATGCGGGCAAAGATCAGGGTGCCCAGGATGCGGATCCCCCACATGGTGCAGATGTTGAAGATCAGCGGCACAGTGGTCTTTCCGGCCCCCTGGAGCATGCCCTCCGTCACGATGCTGATGCCGTACAGCGGTTCGGATACCGCCACCATCCGCAGCACAACGGATCCCAGCCGGATGACTTCGGGGTCTTTGGAGAAGATGCCCACCAGCACCGGAGCGAAGGCGAACAGCAGCCCGCCGGAGACGACCATGAGCAGAAACTCGATCCTTCTGATTTCCACGATGATCCTCTTCTGTTTCGCCCGGTCCCTGGCACCGATCACGTTGCCAGACAGGGTGGCGGCAGCCGTCTGCATGCCGAAGCCCGGAATGTAGAAGGCGGATTCCACCGTGTTGGCAATGGTATGGGCCGCGGTGGAAAGCTCTCCGAGAGAGTTGATCAGCGAGGCAAAGACCACGTAGCCGAAGGAAGTCCCGAAACGCTGCAGCATGTTGGGCAGCGCCACCTTGAAGCAGGGCCTCAGGATCTCCGGCTCCAGCCTGAAAGGCGCGCCTAAAGGCGAGATCTTCGGATGCCTCAGGTAGGCGATCGTGATCAGTATGCCGCCCACCAGGAAGGCAAAGGCGCTGGCGATGGCGGCGCCTTCCACGCCCCACCCCATGCCAAACATGGTGATGCTCTTCCCGAACAGGCTGATCTGCCTGGTGGGATAGATCAGGAAATAGTTGCCCGCCACATTGATGACGTTGACCAGGGCGGAGATCTTCATGGGGGTCTTGGTATCCCCCGCCGATCGAAGGATGATGGAAAACAGGATGGACGCCGTCCGGGGAAGCATGGCCAGACTTATAATAAAGAAGTAATTGCCTGCCGACTTTACGATCGTGGGATCCGCCTGCATCCATACCGGGACCCTGCGGCTTATCAAAGCCATGACCGCCGTGGCCAGGACGCCCACGAACATGGCGATGATGAACGCCTGCATGGAAGCCCTTTTCGCCCTGTCGTATTTCTTCGCTCCGAAGGACTGGGAGATATAAGCCAGAAAGCCCACGCCTACGGCGCCGATGGAGCCCATCAGCAGCCAGTTGGCCGTCATGGTAGAGCCCACCGCTGCCGTGGCCAGGGTCCCGATGGAGCCCACCATGGCAGTGTCGATGTAATTGACCGCGCTCTGCAGCAGCTGCTCGAACATGGTCGGCCCGGCCAGGGAGAAGATCTCCCGGCGGAGGGCCCTGTTGTCTATTGTCTCCGGTTCGGTATTGCTCATCTCACATCGGACAGGATCTTTCGAAGGAGCCGTTCCTCTCTATTCTGTTTTTCGCCCGCTCCAGGATCATTTCGGCCGCGATGCTCACCGCGATCTCCTCCGGCGTCACGGACATGATGTCCAGTCCGATGGGCGTGTGGACCCGGGCGATCTGCTCCGGACTGATGCCGTCCGCCATCAGCTTCGCGTTGACCGCCGCTTTTTTGGATCTTGAACCCACCACGCCCATGTACGCGAAATCGCCCTGCAGCACCTGGCGCTGCACGATGTAGTCAAAGGTATGTCCGGTGGTCATGGCCACCACATAGTCCTCCGGCGTGATGGTCAGATAGTCGCCGATCCGTTCAAAATCACCTAAAATAGTCTGCTCCGCCTGGGGGAAGCGCTCCTTCGCCGCGAACTCCGGACGGTTGTCAAAGACAACAGGACGGAATCCCACCGAAGCCAGCACCGGCACCAGCGCGTGGGCACAGTGGCCGCCGCCGAACAGCAGCACCCGCTCTCCCACCGGGATCTCCAACGCAAAGCAGTTTTCCGGTACAGGAGCATCGGCATCGGCGACCTCCGCCAGGCTGCCGTCCAGATGCAGCAGGAGCTTCCCGCCTTCATGTTTCGCGGCGCGGTCCGTCACCTGCCGGGCCACCTCGAACCAGCCTTCTTCTTTCGCGTCGATGAACTGGAAATAGACTTTGGCGTCTCCGCCGCAGACCATGCCCAGTTTTTCCTGATCTTTTGCGTTGAGGATGAACTCGTGAGTCCCCGAAGTCTTCGCCTTCAAAAACTCCATGGCCATCAGTTCCGAACGCTTCTCAATGGCGCCGCCGCCGATGGTCCCCATGATCTGGCCGTTTTCACCCACCAGCATTAGGGAGCCAGCCCCCCGGGGGGTTGAGCCTTCGCTCTCAACGATCACCGCGATCACCAGGTCATGGCCCTTTTCTAATTCATAAGGGATCTTTGAAAAAATGGATACCATCTTCTGCTCCTTTGATACCGTTATTGAGAAAACATCTCCGAAAAAAGTTTCTCCGCATAGTCCCGCACCCGGTCCCGGTACGTCTGGTATTTCTCCAGCAGCAGCTGTCCTTCTTTCGTAAGTTCCGTTCCGCCGCCGCTGGCGCCCCCCGCGGAGCGCTCCACCAGCGGGTATCCCAGTTCCTTTTCCATGTCGTTCAGCATGCGCCAGCCCTTGCTGTAGGACATGTGCACGCTGGCGCAGGCGCTCTGGATGGTTCCCATGTGGCCGATCATCTCCAGAAACTGGGCGCTCTCCGGCGTCAGGATCGTGTCTCCCCGGGCAATGGTGATGGAGATGTCCGGCCAGAGTTCTCCGCCGCTGCGGTCTCTCATGGACTTCAGCCGCAGGGCTTTGAAATCCTCCTTGGTATCCGCGTCCATGATCACGCCCTCATCGTCCACCGGCAGATCGATCACCGGACGGTTCAGAGCCGTCACGGCGCCCAGCATGCCGTTTTTGCCGCTGTAGGCGAGCAGTTCCGGCACCAGTTCCGCGTCAAAGAGGACCGGATGGCCCAGTTTTCCGCCGCAGATGGGGCGGACGATCTTCGTGGGCTGGTCCTGCATGGCCCGCATGGTCTCCGGCCGCACCAGGGGCACGTCCCCCGGCGTGATGTAGACCGCGTCGTAACCCGGTTTCAGGGCCCTGAGTCCCAGGCAGATGGAATCATACATCTTGGTGGTGGCATAGTCCGGATTCTCGCAGACCGTCACGCCCAGCGGCTCCAGGTGCTGCGCCAGCACCGCTGACCGGTATCCCACCACCACCACGATCTGGCCGACCCCCGCTCTGCGGAGGTTTCCCACGACCTTTTCTATCATGGTGTCCTCGCCCAGGACCATCATGGGCTTGAATTCGTGCATGCGGGAGGAAAGCCCCGCCGCCGCTATTACTGCTGCATAGTTCATTGTTTCACCTCAGGATCCTTCTGCTCATGCTTCTTCAGCAGGCCGCGGTAGTAGAAAAGATACGCGATCAGCGCGAAGACCGCCAGCGCGATCCCCAGGCAGATCAGTGTGGTCGAAAGCCATTCCGGCATCTTCGGGAACAAGAACAGGAGGCCGAAAATGATATACATTGCGAAGGTCTCCACCTTTCCCGCCATGATGGAACTGCTGACCTTTTCGACCTTTTTAAATGTATAGACACTTGCAAGCCCCTTCGCGATCTCGCAGACGGCGAATATGATAATGAAAGGGATCATCAGCTTAAAACGCGTGGCCAGGGCGATGATGATGGCTCCCATGGTCACTTTGTCCGCCACAGGATCCAGCATCTTGCCGATGTCCGACATCTGGTTGAAACGGCGGGCGATCTTCCCGTCAAAAAGGTCCGTAAGCCCCGATACGACGATGCAGATCACCGAAGCGAGAATATTGTCCTTCACGTAGAAAATGACGATAAAGGGGACCAGCACCAGGCGGAACAGGCTCAGCGCGTTGGGAATGGTGAGGATCTGTTCCTTTGTAAAGAGTTTCTTCTGATCAGACATGACTGCCTCCGGGTTTAAACAGGGATCGGCCATCAGCTGCCGCGTGTTCTCCGGGGAAAGTCTAAGTAGGTGCACCGAGACACCGGCAATGGACCCTGAGGCCCACTCCTCCCAGAACTGATGACCGGATTTCATTATAGCACACATTTTTCTGTTGACAAATACTACAGCGGTACTATAATAAAGCCATGAACATTTGAACGATTGTTCAATCGTTTATTGAAAGGAGAACACTCTGATGAAAAAGACCTATAAGATCTACGTGGACTGCGCCAACTGCGCCAACAAGATGGAGACTGCCGCCAAAAACACCGCGGGCGTCGCTGATGCCGTGGTCAACTTCATGACCCAGAAAATGACCGTGGATTTCGAGGAAGGCGCGGATGATGCCGCCGTCATGAAAGCCGTATTGAAGAACTGCAAGAAAGTGGAGCGCGACTGCGAGATCGAACTTTAAGATCCGCCGCGCCGGAGGCGTTATGAGAAAAAAACAGAAGATCGTCCTGATCCGGATCATCGCGGCCATCGTCATGATGGCGGTGCTGCACTTTCTTCCGGTGACGGGCTGGAAAAAACTGGCCCTGTTCATGATCCCTTATCTGACCGCGGGCTATGACATCCTTTTCGAAGCCCTGATGGGCATTAAAAACCTGCAGCCTTTCGACGAGAACTTTCTGATGGCCGCCGCCACCGTCGGCGCCATCGCCCTGGGAGAATATGTGGAAGGCGCCGCCGTCATGATCCTCTACCAGATCGGCGAACTCTTTCAGAGCATCGCCGTGGGCAGGAGCCGCAAGAGCATCGCGGACCTGATGGATCTGCGTCCGGACTATGCCAATCTCCTGCTGGAGGACGGCCAGACCAGCCAGGTGGATCCCGACCAGGTCCCCGTGGGCTCGGTGATCGTGGTGCTGCCGGGGGAGAAAGTTCCCATCGACGGCGTCATCATCGAGGGGGATTCCTCCCTTGACACCGTGGCCCTGACCGGCGAAAGCGTGCCTGTCACCGTGCGCGTGGACGACACCATCGCCAGCGGCAGCGTCAATCTCAGCGGCGTGCTGAAGGTCCGCACCACCTGCGCTTTCGGAGAATCCACCGCGGCAAAGATCCTGGATCTGGTGGAAAACGCCAGTTCCAAGAAATCCCACTCGGAGAACTTCATCTCCAAGTTCGCGCGGTACTATACCCCCGTCGTCTGCATCAGCGCGCTAGTGCTGGCGGTCCTGCCGCCGCTGGCCCGCCTGGCGTCCGGCATTTCCCCGAACTGGGGCGACTGGATCTACCGCGCCCTCACCTTCCTGGTCATCAGCTGCCCCTGCGCCTTTGTGATCAGCATTCCGCTGACCTTCTTCGCGGGCCTTGGCGGAGCCAGCAAAAACGGCATCCTGGTCAAGGGCTCCAACTACATGGAGCGTCTGTCCAAGGCGAACGTCGTGGCCTTTGACAAGACAGGCACCGTCACCTACGGCGTGTTCAAGGTGATCGGCGTCCATCACAGCTACATGAACGAAAACCTTCTGCTGGAAGTCGCGGCCCATGCGGAGGCCTACTCCACCCATCCCATCAGCAAGAGCATCGCCGAAGCCTACGGACAGCCCGTGGACAAGACGCGGGTGAGCGAGGTGCACGAGATCGCGGGAAAGGGCGTCACCGCCATGGTGGATGACAGCGAAGTGCTGATCGGCAGCGAGAAACTCCTGGAAGATCACGGCGTCCGCTCCATCCCCTGCACCCATGTAGGGACCATCGTTCACGTGGCGGTGGACGGCCTTTACGCGGGACATATCCTGATCTCGGACATCGTCAAAGAAGGGGCGAAGGATGCCGTCTCTTCCCTGAAGGAAGCCGGCGTTTCACACACCGTCCTGCTGACCGGTGACCGGGACGTGGTGGCCAAAGCCGTGGCAGAGGAACTGGGGATCGACGAATACCGCGCCAGTCTGCTGCCCCAGGACAAGGTGACCGTGATCGAGGATCTGCTCAGCAAACAGAAGAAAGGCCAGGTCCTGGCCTTTGTGGGCGACGGCATCAACGACGCTCCCGTCATCTCCCGCGCGGACATCGGCTTTGCCATGGGCGGTCTGGGTTCCAACGCCGCCATCGAAGCCGCCGACGTGGTGCTGATGGATGATGATCCGGCGAAGATCGCCAAGGCCCTGCGCATCAGCAAGAAGGTCATGCGCATCGTCTGGCAGAACATCATCTTCGCCATCGGCGTCAAACTGGTCTGCCTGATCCTGGGCGCTCTGGGCATCGCCAACATGTGGCTGGCCATCTTCGCCGACGTGGGCGTGATGGTGCTGGCCGTGCTGAACGCGATCCGCGCGCTGCACGTGAAGAACATCTGACTGAGAAAAAGCCGGCCTGCGGAAGCGGGCCGGGGACGGATCGAAAGGAGTTTGAATGAAATACGATCCCGGAATCGAATGCTGCGATGGCATCGAACTGCACGAGGACAAGCTGAAGCTGGTCCATACCCATATGCCTGCGGAAGAAAAGCTTTACGATCTGGCGGAGCTCTTCAAAGTCTTCGGGGACTCCACCCGCATCCGCATCCTCTTCGTCCTCTCCATGACGGAGATGTGCGTCTGCGACCTGGCAGAAGCCCTGAACATGACGGCCTCGGCCATCTCCCATCAGCTGCGCATCCTGAAGCAGAGCAAGCTGGTGAAAAACCGCCGCGAAGGGAAGACCGTGTTCTATTCGCTGGATGATGATCATGTAAAAGCCATTATCGATCAAGGCATGGAACACGTGGAGGAATAAAGCCTGCCAGGCACAATAGGGGAAGCGAGCGAACTCGCTTCCCCTATTTTTACGGTCAACGATCCGGGCAGACAGAAGAACGACTGTGCGGACGAAATTCTCACTAAGTTCAGCTTCCGTCCGGATATACACTCGCCTTTCTGCGTAACTCGCTTCGCTCAGACAAGACTTGAAAGGCTCGATCCGGCCGTTGCTTCACTAAGTGATTTCGTCATGCACAGTCTGTTCTTTTCTGTCTGCCGGATCGCGGGCGTAAACTCTTACAATCTCATTGCCAGCAGTTCCACCATGTGTCGCGGCGTCTTATCCGTCAGACGAACGCCCCGTTCGCAGCCGTTGCAGTAGATCACCACCTCTTGTGTGGGCCAGTTCTCCGCATAGGCCTGCATCTTCTCCCGCTTTTCCACATCGCTTAGAAGCACCAGGTATTTGTCCCGGATCTCCCCGAAAGTCTTCGGCGCGTACTTCAGATTCGCCGGTGTGATGGGAGTATTCAGCCATACGCCGCAGTAGGTGGACCGCTCGCGGTCGTCGGGCAGTTCGATCACGGACACATTCATCTTCTTCAGACAGGCACGCACCGCGTCCTGGATGGCTGCGTTGTTCCTCTCCCGCCAGCAGTCCTGCAGCGTCATCCGTCTCCCGCCGAGATCCGGCCAGGGAAAGTCCGGATCTCCCAGAAGGTATTCATATACGCTGATGATCCTGACCTTCGGCAGTCGCTCCGCCAGCATGAGGTCGCAGTTGGTGCAGCAGGTGATCACCGTGTCGCCGTCCCGCAGGACACTGACATCCTCATCTTTGCAGCAGGGAGCCTCCGGCATGCCGTCCCGCATGACGTAGGCTTTCAGTTTCGCGGCCGCCTCCGGGTGCAGCGCCGTTGTCGTACAGCCGGGCAGATACCAGATCATTGCTTACACCAGGGGCTTGCACAGGCACTCTTCCAGCCTGGTGGCAAGCAGCGTATGGGTATTCGCCGCCTTCAGGATCCAGGCGGTATCCAGGCCTCTTCCGGTGCCGCCCATGGCGATCACCGGCTCGCCCACGGGGATGTATCCCGCGTCGGCTGCCATGAGCGCGCATTCCACGGCCACCTTGGTGCCGGCGCCGAACATGCGCAGGGTGTGTGCAACGATCTCCACGGGATATGCCCCCGAAAACTTATTGGAAAAGCTGCGTTCTGCGCCGCTCAGCGCGTGGGCCGCCGTGCAGACATTGAACCCCGCCTCCAGAGCCAGTTTCCGCATCTCCTCTCCGAACTGCCACTCATTGGGGGCCTTGAAGCCGAAGGTGGAGGTGACCACCGTCACCTTCAGGCCTTCCGGTACGCCGATCTCCAGCAGTTTTTTCACGCTCTCCCCGCGGTTGCTGGAGAATACCAGATACTTTATTTCTTTTTCCTTCGCGGCTTCCAGGGCGCACTGCAGCGCAGCCGCCGTATTTTCCTCACCGGGTCTTTCAAAGATCATCGTTTCTTCCTTTCTGACGGTCCGCGCCGCCGGTCCGCCGCTTTTCGCGGACCATTTCCCGGCGCGCCGTCCGCCTTCATCATACCACAGGCAGACGCTGTTTGTATTTGATTTTTTGCCCTTTCCTCCATATAATGGGGCACAAAGGGAGACTATCATCATGAAAGACCTGCGTTCCAAACTGATCTGGACCAGTATGGCACTTGTTTTGCTTACCGCCTGTATCCTGTCGCTCTCCTGGCATCGTAAGGAGGCGCCGGTGGCGCTCGATCTAAAGGCGGAGACGCGGCAGCTCTTTTCCGGCGAGGTGATCGAACTCAGTTTGATCGCCGAGAACACCGGAAAGGATCCTGTTGCTGACGTTTTGGCTGCGGTCACACTGCCGGAAGAACTGACGCTTTCGGCCTCCAGCCCTTCGCCTGAGCGCGTCTTTCCGGGCCTTCAAGCCGGGGATTCCGCTTCTTTAACGGTCTATCTTACCCAGGGCAAGAGCCCTGTGATCCTGACACCGGCGGAATCGGAGGATACGCAGAGCAGTTCCGTCCACGATACCGCCCGGCGCCTGCGCGTCCCCGCCCTGGTGCTCCTTTTGATATCCATTGCCGCCTTCGCCTATCTGGTATTTCCTCTCAGAAAGATCCGGATCGGCATCAGCTGCCTGCTGCTGGCGGTCCTGCTGCTTGGCCTGATCATCCCCTACTGGATCTCCTCCGCAGCGGATAAGAATGCCGAAAAGACGGCCGTAAAGACCTTCATGCTGGTCAAAGGCACTGATGATCATGCTTATCCGGTCACCGTTTCCGCCAGCTATCACATGACGTCGGAGGAAGTCACGGACACCTACGCCGAATACCGCGTCGTCTTCGACATGGAGGACGCACCGGAACAGAAGTGCCTCTCCGTCCTCCCCGGCACACTCATTGCCGAAGACCAGGTCCCGAAGCGGGAGGGCTTTGCCTTTGCCGGCTGGTTTCTGGACGCTGAACGGACAAGGCTCTTCGACTACCGTCAGGAGCCCGTGGAGAGCGACATGATCCTCTACACCCACTGGGTGGAGGCGGGCCGAGGCTGGGACTCCGACAAAGACGGCATCAGCGATGACGAGGAACGCGCCGGCGGCTCCGATCCCTTCGGCGCGGACGAGACTTCGAAAGACACGGACGGCGACGGTCTGCCCGATTACTGGGAAAGCTACGTCTATCACAGCGATCCTGCCACAAAGGACACCGACGGCGACGGGCTCTCCGACTGGTTCGAGGCCATGCGCGCCGACACCGATCCCGCCAGGGCCGATACCGGATCCACCGGGACACGGGACGGCCTGCGCGACACGGACGGCGACGGACTCACCAACGCGGAAGAACAGGAGGCGGGGACGGATCCTCTTCTGTTCGATTCTGACAATGACGGACTCTCCGACGGGGAGGAAGCAAAGACCGCCGGCACGGATCCCTTAAAGCGCGACACGGACGGCGACGGCGCCGGGGACGGCTGGGAGATCGCCAACGGCTGCGATCCACTGAGCAAAAACGACGTGTTCCAGGTACGGCTGAGCCAGAAGTCTGCCGGAGGCAGCCTGACCGCCTCTCTGAGCCTGGACTACGCCGGCGATCCCGAATCCGTAAAGATCACCGAGACAAAGATCGATCAGCTGCTGGACGAAAGCATTCCCGGATACGCCGGGGGCGTGTTCAGCTTTTCCGCAGGCATGCCCGTGGAACAGGCGACGGTCTCCTTCACCTTTGACCCTCTGACGATCCCCAAGGGCTCCGACCTGTGCATCTATCGCTACAACGAAGACACCCGGCTGCTGGAGGAGGTCCCCACCCGGGTCAACAACGGCAAAGCTGCCGCCCAGGTCAGCCAGCTTTCCATCTACACGCTGCTGGACCGCAAGGCCCTGGAGGAGGTCCAAAGCGAAGAGATCATGAACCTGAATTCCGATCTGTACCGCACCAGTGTCTTCGACATCGCCTTTGTCATCGACTATTCTTCCAGCATGAACGACAATGACCCGGACAGCCTTCGTCTGAAGATCGTACGGAGCTTCATCGAAAAGCTCCGGGACAATCAGGACCAGGCCACCGTGATCCAGTTCGCGGCCAAAGCCACTACGCTGGTCCCCCTGTCCTCCAATAAACAGGCCCTGCTGAACGCCGTGGACAACATCACCAACGCCTCCGGCGAGGGCTGCAATGACAAGGACGTGGGCACCAACGGCTCCGACGGCATCCATGCGGCGCTGGAGGAGCTTAAAAGTCTGGAACACGGCTTCAAGCACATCATCTTCCTGACCGACGGTGAAGACACCAGCGTCAGCTACGACTACGAGGAACTGATCAAAGAGGCCAAAAAGTACAACGTCACCATCTTTTCCATCGGCATGGGCGACGCCAACAAGACCTTGCTGCAGCACATCGCCGAGGCCACCGGCGGCAAGTACTATTTTGCCGACTCGGTGGACATGGACGACACCTCCAAGGGCAGCCTGATGTACGTCTTCCACGACATCGAGATCTCCACCCTGGACCTGGAGACCGACTCCAATGATGACGGCATCAGCGATTACCATACCCGGCTGATGTGCGAGGGCCGGCTCCGCACCGGCACCGGCACCTGGCTGTTCGAGGGGAAGACCTTCGAAGAGGTGCAGGCAAACGACGACTTTGACAATGACGGCATCAAGAACGGCGAGGAGATCCCCGTCGCCTTCGACGTGGCCAGCCAGAGGACCTATCTGGCCATGGTCTCCTCTCCCACCGAAGCCGACAGCGACCGGGACGGCATTCCCGACGGCAGGGATCCTGCGCCTTTGTCTGATGGGCTTGCCGGCGGTGTCTGCGGCGAGCTGTCCCTGATCTCCTGCTACGGGGAAGAGGACTCCGGCTGGACCGGCGGACGGGTGTTCTTCCTGTACACCAGCCACATCCGGCAGGATCTGGATCTCTCCGCCATGGCGGCGGGCTGGAGCCGGAAGGACAGCAGCAAGGTCTGGAGCACTGAAAATCTGCAGAAAGACGAAGTGCCCCAGACCGCCTATCACATGGAGCCGGGGGATGTCATGACCTTCAGCTGCGGCATGTCCGGTGTCTCCGGCATCAGCGGTCCGGTATACGACCTGGAGATCGTCCGGTGTCTGGATCCGGATCAGGGACCCGACTATCTTCACAACACATATCTGACGATGAACGTCACATGGGAGGATCTGGAGACAGTCCTGGCCTCCCTGGCTCAATACGGTGCGCGCCATTGGGACAATATCCACAGTCTTTCAGAGACTGCCTGCAAGGCCTGGAACCGGCTGGGGGCCATCACAGTGAATCCCTACGATCCGGACTTCGCGGGAGGCAGAATGGCCACGCCCAGAGGCCTGCGGAACAATCTCCGCAAGCTGTCAGGGGCCAGGGAGGATCTGGTACTGAAGGATCTGCTGAAATAAAACAAAAGTAACGGTTTCAAAAGACCATCCCGACATAGGAGCGGCAGGACGATTCCTGCGATAAATAAAGGACAACTGTCATGAGCGGCGGCATGAAAAAAAATAGAAGAAAAGGCAGCCGGGTCAAAACGGCACGCAGGGAGCGCAGGCTCCATCTGCCGCTGCTCCTTGCACTGCTCTACACGGCCGTGATGCTGCTCTTCTTCATCGATGCCGTCCGCTCCGTAGACTACGGCTATTCCTTTCCCTTCATCGGGCTGGGCGGCGTTTTCAAGTATCATTACGTCACGCTATTCGGCCGGCGGATCTCCCTCTACTGGGCGATGCACGCCGTGGGCCTGGCAGGCATGATCTGCCTCTGCCTGAGGCGAAGGAAGCGCTTTCACGTCTCTGCCGGCTTCGCGGTGATCACCGCCCTTTTGCTGGCTGTGCTGGGTTACGTTGGCGCCAAACTGCTCTATATTGCGGAAAACTGGAGCCAGGTAATGGAAAACGGCCTGTCCCTTAACGGCGTCTCCTTTTTCGGCACCGTCTTCTTCATGCCGCTGGCGCTGCCCCTGGTGGCAAAACTGGCCCGAAAGGAGCCTAAAGCATATCTGGACTACTGCACTCCCTCCGGCCTTCTGATGCTCAACTGCATCCGTACCGGCTGTTTCCTGAACGGCTGCTGCCGGGGGATCACGGTGCAGCTAAACTGCAATGACGTAGTTCTGCCTGCCCAGCTGCTGGAATGTGTGCTGGACCTGATCCTTCTGGAGATCCTCTATGCCAAAGAAAAAAGCCTCCCCGAGGGGAAGCTCTATTTCCTGTTCATGGGAGGCTACGGCCTGCTCCGCTTTTGCGTGGAATTCATCCGGGATACGCCCAAAACACTGCTTGGGCTTTCCAACGGGCAGTGGTTCTCCCTGATCTGCCTTCTGATCGCCGCCGTCGCGCTGCTCTTTCATCCGGGCAAGAAAAAGAGCCGGTCCCGTTAAGGCCGGCCCTTCGGCAGCTCAGACTGCCGTCAGTTCACGTCTTTCAGATTCTCCAGCATCTTCAGGAAATCCTCCGCGTAATCGATCTCTCCAGAGATCCTCTGCCCATAGCCGAAGACCACCAGATTGTTGTCCTCCGGGCTGGCCAGAGTGGCGAAGGTCATCTCCAGCTCCATGCCGTTCAGTTCGCCTTCCAGATCCACGATCAGCATCTTTCTGCCGCCGATCTCCGTCATCTGGGAATCGATGACCTTGCCGTTCTGCATGCTGGAAGCCAGTCCATTCGCGTAAGATTCCACAAAGACCGAGTTGTCCAGCATGGAAGCGCTGGTCCCTTCGGGGACCGCGTAGTAGACCATTGCGAACTGCTCCGGATCCGTGCTGGGATAGAAATAGGGATCATTCTGCTTCCAGTCCACCGGGATCTGGAACTCCAGTCCCTTGACGGTGTAGCGCAGGTTCGTCGCCGGATCGAAGGCCTGGGACATCTTCTTTTCCGTGGCCTGCTTGGATTCCGCCTCCGTGGGCGCTTCCGTCGCGGCCTCGGAGGTGTCCGGAACTTCCTCCACGTCCTTCAGGTTCTCCAGGATCATCCGGAAGTCTCCCATGTAGTTTGTGGCCGGCTCTATCGGGTGGAGAAACAGGAACGCCACCAGTCCGTTGCCGCTGGGAGCAGCCATGGAGGCCGCGTCCAGCATCATCTCCATGCCGTTGGACCTGCCGCGCAGTTTCGAGAAGATCATCTCTCTTCCCGCCACTTCTTCCAGTTCGTAGCTGATCAGCTCGGCATCCTCCTGGAAGCTGGACTTCAGGCCGTTGGAGTAGGATTCAATGAAAGCAGGATTGGTGATCATGCTGGAAGAGACGCCCTCCTGCCCCATGTAGATCAGGAACGACAGATCATCCGCTTTTTCCGAAGCGTAGAACGCCTGGCCGTTTTGTCTCCATTTGGCCGGGACCTGGAACTCGATCCCCATGACGTTATAGGTCTTATTGGTGGCCGGGTCAAAATCAATGGGCGGGATCTCGGCGGGTTCCGGCTCCGTCACAGCTTCCGTGGTGGGTGCGGCGGTGGTAGGCGCTTCCGTGGTAGGTGCGGCAGTTGTCGGGGCTTCCGTGGTCGGAGCGGCCGTGGTCGGCGCCTCCGTCTCCTTCTCGGGGATGGATGATACCACTGCTTCCGTCTTGGGCTCACTGGAGGCCTCCGTCTCCGGCTTGCTGCCCGAACACGCGGACAGGACCATGGCCATGGCCAGAATGACCAGCGCGAACCGTTTCATTTTATTCTTCATTTCTGGGTCCTCCCGTTCCTGAGCGGACCTGGGTCTTGCCCTCCGCTCGGTTATTTTTGCAGCGCCGCGGGTCTCCCCGCGGCGCGCGATACTTCTGAAACTTATTCCCTTAGCTTATTGCGCAGGGGTCACCTTGGTGATGTGAGGGTTCACGCCCTCATACCAGTACAGGAAGCCCTCCATGTCGATCACGTCGCCGACCTTCAGGTTTTCCACCGCCTGATAGACCTCGGTGTCCTGGCCGCACAGGTAGGACTCCACCGTGAAGGTGTAGCTCTGACCGTCTTTGGAGACCTTGAAGTACAGGTCGTTGCCCTTCTCGCCGGAGCCGTCCCAGTTGTACATGAATGCGTCACCCGCATCGTTGGCGGCTTCCACGGTCATGCCCTTGAAGGCCACGAACTCGTTCTGATGGTCGATCAGCTCGTCCTTGCCCAGCAGGTCCGTCACATCCAGGGCCTCGGCCTGATAATGGGTCGTCATGAATTCCAGCGTCGCGTCGATGATCTCGATCTCGCCGGACCACTCGCTCTTGAAACCGGTCACGCGGACGCCGGTGCCGGGGGTAAGAGCGTCATACAGTTCCTGTGAGCAGGCGGCGTTGTAGACGAAGTAGGCGCCGTCCTCGCTCTGGCAGTACAGGGTGGCGGTGGCCTTTTCTTCCCACCAGGACTGCTTGGCCTGGACGTAAGTATCCACCGTCACTTCGGTATCCAGCTCGGCAGCCATGTACTCGGCATGGGTCATCACGCCCTCTGCCGGAGGAGCCTGGGTATCCGGCTCTGCCTGTCCGGTCACTTCCACCTTGGTGATGTGGGGATTGGCGCCTTCATACCAGTACAGGAAGCCTTCCATGTCGATGATGTCGCCGGCCTTCAGTTCCTTGACCGCCTTGTAGACGTCCGTGGTCTTGTCGCACAGATAGGACTCCACCGTGAAGGTGAAATCAGCAGTGCCGTTGGACGCCTTGAAATACAGGTCGTCGCCGTCGGAGCCGGAGCCATCCCAGGCAAACAGGAAAGCGTCGCCGGCATCGTTGGAAGCCACCACCGTCAGACCCTTGAAGGCGACCCGCTCGTTCTGATGGTCGATCAGCTCGTCCTTGCCCAGCAGAGCGGTGAGATCCGCCGGCTCCGCAATGAAGGAGCCATCCAGAAACTCGTATTTGGCGTCCCTTATCTCCACTTCGCCGGCCCACTCGCTCTTGAAGCCGTTAACGCGGATCTTGGTGCCGGGTGTCATCTTGTCATAGTCTTCCTTGCTGACGGGCATGTCGTACAGGAAATACGCGCCGTCCTCGCTCTGGCAGTAGAAAGTGCCCTTGTCTTCCCACCAGGACTGCTTGGCCTGGACGTAGGTCTCCACCGTCACTTCCGTATCCAGCGCGGCCGCGATATACTCCGCATGGGTCATCACGGCGGGAGCCGCCTCGGTGGGGGCCTCCGTAGGAGCCTGGGTAGGCGCTGCCGTGGTGGCTTCCGTAGGAGCCTCGGTCTCCGGAGCGGCCGTCATAGTCTCGCCGGAACCGCAGGCCGTCAGGCTGAGCACCATGGCCATTGCCAAAAGCATTGCTAAGATCTTTTTCATGTTTAATCCTCCCTAAATAGTAAGGTCAAAATTGAAACAATTTGATTATAATCCATCACTGAAAAACTTCAATGATTTATCCTAACTATTCTGCTGTTTCGCCGCTCTTTTCTTTCTGATCAGGTCATAGAAGAACCAGGCCGCGATCAGCACCCAGGCGACAGCCAGCGCGGACAGCATGGCCACGGCGCCGCCGGGCAGCGGCCCCATGTCCTGCTTGCCTTCTCCCTGTCCGTTCTCCCCGGAAAAAGTGCCCTGGTCCAGCCGGTAAAGGGCCTTCGTGTCCTCATAGAGCTTTTCGATGTAAGCGTCGTCCACCGTCTGCTTCCTGCGGACGGACTTGGTCACGTCCTCGATCAGCTGGCCCGCCGCGTCCCGGACCGATGTGGATCCGTTGAACACCGGCGTGGTGAAGGTGTGCGAAGTATGCGCCATCAGCAGCTTTGCCGCCTGGATCTTCACGTCGTAGTGCAGCTTGTAGTCCTCGCCGCTGCGGGACAGGTAGTCCTGGTAGGCGGGATCGTTCTGGGCCTTGCTGGTGACGGGGACGTAGCCCTCCGTCTCCGCGTAGGCGATCTGCACGTCATTGGTCAGCAGGTACTGCATGAACAGCCAGGAGGCCAGCACTTCCTGGGGGTCTTCCTTGTTGAACAGGCAGACGGAAGGGCCCTGGCTGATCATCTTCGGATCGTTTACGTCGTACTGGGGGATGGGCAGCACCGCCGTTTCAAACTCCACCAGCTTGTCCGCCGCGATGTCGATGTT
>JAGAEH010000164.1 GCA_017613225.1 Lachnospiraceae bacterium | reverse complement strand
CCTGGCAAACGGCCTGAACGAGCCGCAGATGAAGCCCGCGAGGATGTGCCTCGTAGCGGGTGTTTATGCGGTCTTCCAGACGCTCATGCCGCTCACAGGCTGGTTCCTGGTCACCAAAGCGGTGGAGTGGTTCTCGGCCATCCAGGCAGCGGTGCCGTGGATCGCGCTGATCCTGCTGCTGTTCATTGGCGGGAAGATGCTGATCGAGGGATTAAAGCACAACAAGAGCGAAGAGCACGAGCCCTTCGTTCTGGGGGCGGGCCTGCTCCTGCTGCAGGGCATCTCCACCTCCATCGACGCGCTTTCGGTGGGATTTACCATTGAACAGTACCCTGTGGAGATGGCACTGGTGGCGGCGTTCATCATCGGGGCGGTCACCTTCGTGATCTGCCTGGGCGGTCTGGCCATCGGGAAAAAGGTGGGTACCAGCCTGTCCGGAAAGGCTTCGATCCTGGGCGGCGTGATCCTGATCGGCATCGGCATCGAGATCTTTTTAAGCAATCTGTTATCATAGGAGGAGAGTATGGATACCGACGTTTCACTGTGGCTTGCGGTCCTGCTTTTCGTGGTCGGGCTGGTCTGCCTTGTCAAGGGCGGTGACTGGTTCGTACGTGGTGCGGTGGACCTGGCCGCACTGCTGCATATTCCCGAGCTCATCGTCGGCGCGACGGTGGTAGCCATCGGCACTACGCTGCCGGAGGTCATGGTCTCCGCCAGCGCGGCGGTGAAGGGGATCGGTGCGATGTCCTACGGCAATGCCATCGGCTCCATCATCTGCAATACGGCGCTGATCTCAGCCCTGACCATCGCGATCAGGCCTTCGGAGACCGACCGGAAGTCGCTCCGGCTGCCGGTCACCTTCTTCTTTATCGCTGCCGCCAGCTATCTGGTCCTGTCCTATTTTGTGGGACGCTTCGACCGGGCGGCCGGCGTCGCCTACCTGATCATGTTCGTGATCTACATCGCCATCAATGTGAAGCAGGCGATGAAGCTGAGCGCAGAGAACCCGGATGCGGACGACCCCGAAGTGGAAGAGCACAATGATCCGCTCTGGCTGTCCCTCGTTCTGCTGGTGGTAGGCGGAGCGCTGATCGCTGTCGGGGCCAGGCTCCTGGTGGATTACGGTACGGTGATCGCCATCTATATGGGCGTGCCGTCCTCCGTGATCGCGCTGACTTTCATCGCCCTGGGCACCTCCCTGCCGGAGCTGGTGACGGCCATCGTGTCCCTGGCAAAGGGGCACGGAGCCCTGTCTCTGGGCAATATCATCGGGGCCAACCTGTTCAACCTGATCCTGGTCAATGGCGTGTCCGTGACGCTGGCGCCTTATGAACTGCCGGTGGAGAAGACCCTGTTTGGCAGGAATGCCGCCCTGGTGCTGGATCTGCCACTGATGCTCTTTGTGATGCTGCTCCTTACAGTGCCTGCGCTGATCAGGGGAAAGCTGTACCGCTGGCAGGGCATCACACTGCTGGCGCTGTATGTGGGATTTATCGTCTTGCAGTTCGCAGTCTAGGGGAAAGGGATGAGCATGCAAAGACCACCTTTAGAAGACCGCATCTATCACGTCCATACCACCCGCTGCGGCCACGCCACAGAGGAAACGGACGAGGAGTATATCGAAGCTGCGATTGCCCTCGGAGCAAAAGAGCTGAGCTTTTCGGAACACATGCCGGTGCCCGGGGACCCGTTTAACTATCAGATGCCCATGAGCCGGCTGCCGGAGTATGTGGCCACATTAAAACGCCTAAAGGCAGAGTATGCGGACCGGATCACCATCCGTGTGGGCATGGAATGTGAATACCTGCCCTCCCTGGATGGCTACATCCGCAGCCTGCTCACGGACTACGGCATGGAATTCCTGATCCTGGGGCAGCACCTGTACGAGCACGCAGACGGTACCACCAATTTCCGGGATGACGAGGAGACCAGGGAACGTTTCGACGTGACCGGTCTGGCAGAGGGCATGATCGCCGGCATCAAAACGGGCCTGTTCGAGACCGTGGCCCATCCGGACAGGATCTTCCGCCGCAGGAGGAGCTGGGGCGAAGAGGAGGCCGCCATCGCGAAGCGCATCATCGAAGCCGCCATGGCGCAGAAGATCCCGCTGGAGATCAACATGGAGTCCCGCAACTACCCGGAGTATCACTTCTATTGGCCGGAGTTCTGGAAGCTGGTGCCGCCGGAGTGCGAGATCGTCTATGGTGTGGACGCCCACGCGGTAAAGGAGATGGTGGACAACACCATCATGATAAGAAAGATTCTGAACGGAGAGATCGAATAGAAACGGAAGAAGGAGGATATCATGGAAAGAGTCGTAAAGTTCTTAAAAGAGGCAGGCGCCTACTATCTGGCGACGGTCGAGGGAGACCAGCCCAGGGTCAGGCCCTTTGGCACCGCACACATCTTCGAGGGAAAGCTGTACATCCAGACCGGTAAAGTGAAAGAGGTCTCCAAGCAGCTGCATATCAACCCGAAGTTCGAGATCTGTGCCTTCAAGGACGGAGAGTGGCTGCGCGTAGCAGGAGAACTGGTGGAAGATGACCGGATCGAGGCGAAGCAGTCCATGCTGGACGCCTATCCCTCCCTGCAGAGGATGTATGCCGCGGACGACGGCAATACGGAAGTGTTCTACATGAAGAACGCCGTGGCGACCTTCAGCTCCTTCACGAAGGCCCCCGAGGTCGTGGAGCTCTGAGGACAGGGCACTGAAAAGGCGGGATCCTTCGGGATCCCGCCTTCATTTTGTATCTTTCGTTT
>JAGAEH010000163.1 GCA_017613225.1 Lachnospiraceae bacterium | reverse complement strand
TCCCGCAGCACCATCTGCTCCTTGTAGATGACCATGTTGTCACGCAGATAGTCGAAACCCAGCTCGTTGTTGGTCACGTAGGTGATGTCGCAGTTGTAGGCCGCCCGGCGCTCGTCCGACTCCATGGAGTTTAAGATGCAGCCGACGGTGAGTCCCAGGAAGCGGTGGATGGCGCCCATCCACTCCGCGTCACGGCTGGCCAGGTAATCGTTGACCGTCACCACGTGAACGCCCCGTCCCGTCAGCGCGTTCAGATAGGAAGGGAGCGTGGCCACC
The DNA here is from genome assembly GCA_017613225.1 of Lachnospiraceae bacterium. Taxonomy (GTDB): domain Bacteria; phylum Bacillota; class Clostridia; order Lachnospirales; family Lachnospiraceae; genus UBA3774. Next base: position 2,866 of record JAGAEH010000163.1, on the reverse strand, counting down.
AGGGTATTGCCTTCACCGGTGCGCATCTCGGCGATGCGGCCCTGATGCAGGACGATGCCGCCGATCAGCTGCACCCGGTAGTGCTCCATGCCCAGCGTCCTGCGGGCGCCTTCCCGCACCACCGCGTAGGCTTCCGGCAGGATGTCATCCAGCGTTTCGCCTTCCTTCAGGCGCTGCTTGAACTCCGTGGTCTTTGCCCGGAGCTCCTCGTCGCTCTTGGCCATCATCTCATCCCGCAGGGACTCGATCTTCTTCACCAGCGGCATGATCCGCTTGATCTCTTTTTCACTTCTCGTTGCAAATAAGCCCATTTTTCGACCTCATTGTGTGCATTCGATCATCCGTTTCTCAATGATTCTCCAATGCAATTACCTGTTTTGCTCAAAAAACACCTGTCCGTCTGTCCGGAGAATAAGCCCGGACTTCCTGGTCCGTCGGTCCTTGTATCATTCCGGACTGGACCGCTGCAAAAGCGGATCGTCCTCCTCTTCCTCTTCCCAGAGCACGGTTTCCCTTCCCTTCAGCTCGGTGTCTCCCGGAATCCCAACGTTTTTAACTGCCCTGCGGACCAGTATGATGGTTACTGTTATGACCGAGATGACAAATACGATACAGAAGACAAAGAACCACCACATCATTGCTCTCCCCATTCCATATTTGCACTATGTTCATCCTGCCGAAGCACATTCCTTTGCAAATGTGCGGCAGACGTCACTCGATCACCAGCTCCACCGGGCAGTGGTCCGACCCGAAGATCTCCGTATGGATCGCGGCGGACCGCAGCCTGTCCTTCAGGCATTCCGACATCACAAAATAATCGATGCGCCAGCCCACGTTCTTCTCCCGGGCCTTAAAGCGGTAGGACCACCAGGAATACTCCACCTTGTCCGGATAAAGATACCGGTAAGTATCAATGAATCCCGCGTCCAGCAGCGCGGAGAACTTCCCCCGCTCCTCATCCGTAAAGCCCGCGTTGCGGCGGTTGGTCTTCGGATTCTTCAGGTCGATCTCCTGGTGCGCCACGTTCAGGTCGCCGCAGAAGATCACCGGCTTCTTCTCCTCCAGCCGCTTCAGATACGCCAGGAACGCGTCCTCCCACTCCATGCGGTAGTCCAGGCGCTTCAGCTCCTCCTGGGCGTTGGGCGTATAGCAGGTCAGGAAATAGTAATCCGGAAACTCCAGGGCGATCACGCGGCCCTCATGGTCGTGTTCCTCGGCGCCGATGCCGTACAGCACGTCCAGGGGCTCCCTGCGGGTGAAGATGGCCGTGCCGGAATAGCCCTTCTTTTCCGCGTAGTTCCAGAAGGACCGGTAGCCGGGAAAAGCCATGTCGATCTGCCCTTCCTGCAGCTTGGTCTCCTGCAGGCAGAACAGGTCCGCGTCCAGTTCGCTGAAGGTCTCTTCAAACCCCTTCTGGGCGCAGGCCCGCAGGCCGTTCACGTTCCAGGATATCATCTTTGTCATCATGTCTTCCTTCTTCCGATAAGATCCTTCGACTTCGTATACTTCGCTTTGCGAGAGCACTTAGGCGGTGCTTGCAACGCCTTACGTGCGACGCATACCGGGCCCTTAGCGAGCGAAAGCGAGCTTAGTAGCCCGGTACAGGATGACAGGCCGGTTACTGTCCCAGTCCCTTTAAACGTTCGCAGACGTCGTTCATCATCTGCTGATATCTGGCCAGTTTGGCCTTTTCCTCCTGCACCTTGGCCTCCGGGGCCTTGGCCAGGAATTTCTCGTTGTTCAGCATGCCGTTGGAACGGGCGATCTCGCCCTGCAGGCGCTTCTTTTCTTTGGTCAGGCGCTCGATCTCCTTGGCCACGTCCACCAGGTCCTCCAGAGGCAGGAAGCAGGTGGCTCCGCCGGAGACCGCGGACACCGCGTCTTCCGGGATACCGGCCTTGTCCGCCTGCACTTCCACTTCAGAAGCGGAGGCCAGGGCGGCGAAAAAGTTTCTGCCGTTTTCAAAGGCGCTGCGCACCGTCTCATCCCCGGACACCACATAGACCTTGGCCTTTCTGGAAGGCGGCACGTCCATGGCCAGGCGCACGCCGCGGATGCTGCGCACGGCCTCCTTGATCAGCTCCACGTTCCGCTCCGTCTCCGCGAAGTTCTTCGCCTCGTCGTAGACCGGCCAGGAAGAGATCATGATGCTCTCCTCTTCGTCCTGCAGGTTGCAGAAGATCTCCTCGGTGATGAAGGGCATGAAGGGATGCAGCAGCTTCAAAGCGTCGATCAGCACGTTCTTTAAGGTCAGCAGCACCGCCGCCCGGGAGCCTTCGTCATCGCTGCGCAGGCGGGGCTTGGCCATTTCAATGTACCAGTCGCAGAACTCCTCCCAGATGAAGTCGTAGATCTTGCCCAAGGCAATGCCCAGCTCGAACTTGTCCATGTTCAGGGTCACGTCGCGGGCCAGGTCGTTGCACTTGCTGATGATCCACTTGTCCGCGTCCTCCAGCACCGCCTTGGAGGCGTCGATGTCGTCGTCCTCGTTCAGCAGGATGAAGCGGGAAGCGTTCCAGATCTTGTTGGCGAAATTGCGGCAGGCCTCCACCTTCTCCCAGGAGAAGCGCATGTCGTTGCCCGGGGCGTTGCCGGTCAGCAGGGTCATGCGCAGGGCGTCGGCGCCATACTTATCGATGACCTCCAGCGGGTCGATGCCGTTGCCCAGGGACTTGCTCATCTTGCGTCCCAGGGCGTCCCGGACCAGGCCGTGGATCAGCACGGTGTCGAAGGGCTCTTTGCCGGTATAGGCCAGGCCGGAGAAGATCATGCGGCTGACCCAAAAACCGATGATGTCATAGCCCGTGGCCAGCACGTCCGTAGGATAAAAACGTTTTAAATCCTCCGTTTCCTCCGGCCATCCCAT
>JAGAEH010000017.1 GCA_017613225.1 Lachnospiraceae bacterium | reverse complement strand
TGGGCTGCAAGACCAGGGCCGTGGAGCTCTCCATCCTGCAGCGTGCCGCCGCGCACTGCGCCTCCGGCACGGACATCGCTGAGTCCTTCATGTCCGGCAAGGTTGCCGTAGAGCAGATGATCGCCGGCGTGACCGACAAGATGGTGGGCTTTGCCTGCGACCGCACCAACGGCTATGTGTGCGAGCCGAAGCTCTTCGATCTTTCCGCCGTGGCCAACTTCGAAAAGAAGGTCCCGCTGGAGTGGATCAACGAGGCCGGCAACGACGTGACGCAGGCGTTCATCGACTACGCGCTGCCGCTGATCCAGGGCGAGACGCCCATGGAGAAGGAGAACGGTCTGCCGAGATTCGCAAGGCTGAAGAAGGTCTTTGCCGAATAAGGCAAATCCTGCCGAAAGAAATTGAAGCCCCCTCATGCGAGGGGGCTCTTCCATGTCATCCTGAGCGAAGAGCGCATAGCGCTCGAAGTCGAAGGATCCCTGGGAAACAGGGTTCGATTCCTGTCACACGATCAACAAAAGATGGCGTTATCCGATGAGGGTAGCGCCATTTTCATGTGAAAAGGGGACGGTTCCGGTTTCACATCTGTGAAAAGGGACGGTTCTTGTTTTATTTTTGTTCTAATTATTTAGAAGAACTGCTTGACAGACGCGCAAAAGGGAAGTAGAATGAAGTTGTTCTAATTTTATAGAAATAGAATAACAGACGACGATTACTCAGCGACTCACAAAAGGAGGTATTGTGATGGGACTTTTCAATAAACTGAAAGAACGCGTAAAGCGCTTCAGATCAGCATCGGGAAAGGGAAAGCGCGCTTCGAGCCAGTCGGCCATAAAGGGAGAGACGGAGGGGCGCCTGTATTTGGATCAGGGAGATCTGATACAGAATGTAGACACACTTGGCGGCGTCGCCACGGATGGACTGAACCGGCTCGTATAAAACGATTGGTGGGAAGGAGCTCCAATGAAACGGAAAAAGACAGAAAAACCGGAAGAAAACCTGACAGAAAGGGAAGCCATGGTGATGCGCTGCATCTGGGACCGCGGCGGGGACATCTCTTCGCTGGAGATCCAGCAGAAACTGCAGGAGGAGAACGGGCTTGCGTTCGAACGCACGACCATCGCCACTTACCTGCTGCATCTGCAGGAAAAGGGCTTCATTGAACGGAACAAAAAGGGGCAGGTCTATTATTACCGACCGCTGAAAGAAAAGGATCAATATGTGCAGAGCGAAGTGCGCAAGACCACGGAACAGTGGTTTTCGGGCGCCCTTCCGGGACTCGTTGCCGCCTTTGTTCAGAGCGGTGCGGAGATCTCTCCGGAGGAGCTGCAAAAAGTGAAGGAACTGATCGATGGTCTGGACCAATAATCAAATTTACAGCGGGGACCCCTTCGACTGGTCCATCTGGCTGTTTACGCTGCTGTCGCTTTCGGTGACGGCTTCCCTGGTGATGTTCATCTGGAACCGGATCCGGAAGGCAGTGGATGACGGCGGACATACTTCGCTGATCTACCATCTGCTGAAGGCGGCGCTGGTCTTCCAGCTGATTCCCTTCTCCACGATTCTCGTGAAACTGTTTTCCATCGCCGAAAAGAGCCCCGAGGGAGTGGAGGTCGGAGCATTCTTCCCGACGCCGGCTCTGATCTATTTCGGCCGGCTGTTGGCTGTGGCCTGGGTGGCCGGGATTCTGGTGCGAATCGGGAAGCTTTCGAAGGAAATGCGGCTGTTCCGGCGTTTTAAGGCGCGCTGCGTTCCGGCGGATGAAGACTGTCTGGCCCTGTTTGACCAGTGCAGAGCGCAGCTGGGAATCCGGCGAAAGATCCCGGTCTTAAAGAGCGCGGACCTGCACACGCCGCTTTTGAACGGGCTTTTCAAGCCGGTGGTGATCATTCCGGAAGAGATGGAGATCCCCGATGAAGCGCTGAAATGTGCCTTCCAGCATGAACTGGTCCACTATCGTCAAAAGGACATCCTGTTTAAAAAGCTGGCGGCGGTCTCGGAATGCGTTCACTGGTTCAATCCGCTGATCCGCGGCCGCATGCTGAGCGCCGTCACGGACTGGGTGGAGTACTACTGCGACGAGACCGTGTGCGGGATCTGCGATTCCAGAAAGACGTACTATGTCACACTTCGTGATACGGCTCTGCGCTGCAGCGGACAGTATCTGTTCCGCACGGCCCTATGTTCGGGAAAGAATGAACTGCTGACCCGGGTGGAGCGGATGGAGAAGGAGCGCGTCAGCAAGAAGATCGGGAAAGCAGCCGTCACGGCGATGGCTGTGATACTGCTGCTGGCCGGGACGGTCACGTCCTTCGGAACGGGTCTCGGAGCGGTGAAAGTGCATCAGGCGATCCTTTCGGAGACGCTGAACGAGGAATTTGAATTGGCTTTCGATGAAGAGACGATCCGGTGGTACCGGGAAAACGCCTGCTGGGAGGACGACGTGATCCGCCCGGATCAAACTGCGACCAAGGAATTCGAATGTTCCGTCCCTGCCGGAACGTTAAGGGTCTCCCGGCCGTTTGTAAAAAACGCGGGAGAGACGATCCGGGTAGAGGCCAGGATCGCAGAAGATGTGGATGCGAACATCGGGATCATCACACCGGGTGGGAAGACGGTCTTTGTGAAGTGGGAGGACAGCATGGTCCACACATTTACGGCAGAGGAGACCGGGGAATACCTGATCGCGGTCGACAATCCCTCCGCAAGCACATCAAACAGCACGACGATCCATGTGACCGGCGTCTATGAATGACAGGAGGAGATCCATCATGAAAAAAGCCAATATTCTAGCCCTTGCCCTGACCGCGGTCACTCTGGCTGCCTGTGTGCTGATGGCCGCGTCACAGATCGCCCTTCTGCAGCAGTCACAGAGCTGGTTTGCCCGTTCTTCTCCCGCCTTGAGCAGGTTCGTACAAAGCGGCCTCATTCCTGTGGTTTGCATGCTTCTTCTGGCGCTGGCGATGCTGCAAAAGATCAGCGTGGGAATGTGCAGCCTGCTGACACTGGTCATCTTTGTGATCTACGGTATCTGCACTGTGGCACCCAGCGGTTTTCCCGGCCTGCTTGATCCCGCGGCATGGTTCGTCAATTCCCAGGGGCTGATCATGAGCGTCTGTCCGGTCTGGTTTACGGCCATGCTGGTCTATGGCGCAATGGAGAAAAGACCGGTGATCTGGATCGTCAGCGGGGTGGGCCTCCTTTTGCTGATCTTCCTGCAGGCGGTGGTCCCGAGCGTTCTTGCCGATACGAAGGCGTCCGGAATACTGCTCCACGCCATTACCGGAGGCTCCCTGGCCCTGATCGCGGCATTGGGGATCCACGACCGGCTGAACGCGCATAAAAACAGGCCGCCGGATGAAACGGCGGCCGGATTGGAATGCATGCTGTAGCGTTTCGGGAGTTCACAGAAGATATTGCCTGAAACGTTCCACCAGTGACTTAGGGCACCTTGCAGTGAGCAGGGTGCCTTCTTCTTTATACTCGGTGACGCTCACGTGGGCCTCCTGCATTACCTGGCTGGCCGCGGCGGAGGCGGAGTAGGGGATCAGGAAGGTGGCTTCCACATAGTGCCGGTAGACGGTGTCGCACACGAGCCGCGTTAAAAGCTGCAGGGAAGCGTCTTCTTTGGCGCTGACGTAGATGCGGTCCGGCACGGACAGGTCGTTGCCGGTCCGGACGCGGGGATAGGTGACGCCTTCCCGCCTGTCACACTTATTGTAGACCACGACGCGGGGGATGTCCCCGGCGCCGATCTCCGCCAACGTATTTTTGGTCACCTCGATCTGCTCGGGATAGCCGGGATCGGCATAGTCGGCCACCAGCAAAAGAAGGTCGGCGTTTACCGCCTCCTCCAGAGTGGAGCGGAAGGCCTTGATCAGGCCTGCGGGCAGCTTGTGGATGAAGCCCACGGTATCGGTCAGCAGAAAGTCCCGGCCGTCGGCGGTGGCGATGAGCCGCGTATAGGAGTCCAGGGTGGCGAAGAGCATGTCGGCCTCGAAGACTTTTTTGGCGTCATCCTGGCCGGTCTGGCTCAGAAGGGAATTCAGGATAGTGGATTTGCCGGCGTTGGTATAGCCCACCAGGGCCACTCTGGGAATGCCGGAGTTCAGGCGCTTTTTGCGCATGGTCTCCCGGTCCTTGACGATCTGCTTTAAGTCCCGGTTCAGCTCCGTCAGCCGGTGTTCGATGTGCCGCCGGTCCAGCTCCAGCTTGGTCTCGCCGGCGCCGCGGCTGCTCATGCTGCCGGAGGTGCCGCCCTGGCGGGTCAGGGCCTCGTGCAGGCCGGTGAGCCGGGGCAGAAGATACTGCAGCTTGGCGGTCTCCACTTGCAGTTTGGCCTCTCTGGTGCGGGCCCGCTTTTCGAAGATGTCCAGGATCAGGCCGGTGCGGTCCAGCACGGGCAGATCCAGTTCATCCTTCAGGTTGCGCATCTGGGTGGGGGAGAGGGTGTCGTTGAACACCACCAGCGCGGCGCCCAGCTCTTCCGCGGTCTCCTTGATCTCACGCACTTTTCCCGGGCCGATGTACAGCGCGGGATTGGGGGCGTCCAGTTTTTGCGTGACGGTCCCCATGGGATCGTAAAAACAGGCTTTGGCCAGCTCCGCCAGCTCCTCCATGGACGCGGCAAAATCCCCGCTCTCTGTGACCGGGGTATCTTTCACATAGGCGTCTACGCCTGCCAATAGTACGGGGGTCAGTTCTTCTGTCATCAGGCCTCTTGTACGGCTTCCTGTCCCATGGTCTGGATGACGTGAGACAGCCTGCCGATGTATTCTTCACGGGCACGCTCATATTCGCTGTTGAAGAAAGCGTCCTTGCCCATGTGCAGATCTTTGATATAGTCGTGGGCGTTCAGATTCTCGTTTCCGCCCATCAGGGCCACGGTGTGCACGCCGATGTTGGAACACTGGTCTGCGATGCGCTCGATGTTGACCAGGGCATCCAGGAAGGCGAAGCCGGTATAGATGCTGCACAGTCCGTCGCGCAGCCTCACCAGGTGATGCTCGCGCATGTCAGACACCAGATCGTCCATCACTTCCTCAATGGGCTCGATGTGGCGGGCGGCCATCAGGTCTTTCTCCTTGAAGGCAGTGCAGGTATATCCCAGGATCTCTGTCAGCGCGTCGGCAGCGATCTTCAGTTCTTCCTTCGCGATCTCCGAGAAGCTGCCGCCGTGTTCCTGCAGGTCGTCGGCGTTTTCGGTCAGGTTTACCGCATGGTCGCCGATGCGCTCGAATTCCGTGACGCAGTTCAGGTAGAAATTCAGTTCGTCATTGCCGCGGCCGACGTCGATCAGCGGCAGCAGATTGGCCAGGTAATTGCTGGTCTTGTCAGCCATCTCATCGATGTAGTCCTCATCCTCGGCAATGGTATCGGCAGCGCCCTGGCTGTACTCGATCAGATTGTTTAAGGCGGTCCTGACACTGGCGCTGCTCATGTCGGCCATCCTGGAGACCACCAGGTTGGCGGAAGAGAGAGCCAGGGCAGGGGACTTATAGAAAGCCTTGTCCAGGGAGGCCAGCTCCAGGGCAGGCTTGCGGCCGGAGATGGGATCGTCTTTGACCACGCGTTTGCTGATCCTTTCCAGCGCGCCGGTGGTCGGCAGCAGCAGGATGGCGCAGGCGATGTTGAATACCGAACTGGTGTTGGCGATGCCGCCGGAGGTCACAACGGTGTCCCACAGGCGGTCGATCACGCCGAACTGGTGCAGCAGCACCACACCCAGGACGATCAGCAGGATCTTTCCGATGTTGTACATCAGCTGGATCAGGCCTACGCGCCGGGGCTCGGCCTTGGCGCCGATGGAGCAGACGATGGTGGTGGTTGCGGCGTCGCCCAGGTAGATGCCCAGCAGGATCGGGACCACGGTGCTGAAGGTCAGCATTCCCGTCATGGACAGGGACTGCACGATACCGATGGTGGCCGAGGAGCTCTGCAGGATGAAGGCCACTGCCAGGCCTGCCAGGAAGCCCAGGAGCGGTTTGCTGGCAAAGGTCAGGAACAGGCTGTCAAAGGCGCCGGAGGCAGACAAGTCCGAAACGGCGGCAGTCATGGACAGCAGGCCGGTGAACAGGATGCCGAAGCCCATGGCCACGGAGCCGATGGTATCGGAATTCTTGAAGTGGATGAAGGCGATCAGCAGGATGCCGATGACCGCGGCCAAAGGCGCCAGCGTTGAGGGCTGGAAAAACTGCAGGACGGGGGAAGAGTCCGCGTTGACATCCATCAGACGGATGATCTGGCCGGTGATGGTGGTACCCACGTTGGCGCCGATGATGATGCCCACCGACTGATGCAGCGTTAAAATACCCGCGGCCACGAGGCCGGAGGCCAGCACGATGGTAGCGGTGGAACTCTGGATGATGGCGGTGACAAGGGCACCCAACAGGAATCCGACGAAGGGGTTGTTGGTGACTTTTTCCATCGCGCGCTTAAAGGTGGCGGAAGAGCCCTTCTTCAGGCCGTCACCCATCACGCGCATGCCGTACAGGAACAGCGCGAGGCCGCCCAGCAGCGAAATGACGTTAAAAATAGACATGTTTTTGATTCTCTCCTTTGACGTTCGCAGACGTCTGATTCATTTCCCAATTTTTTCCGTTTAATATAATAGCACAGATCCCGCAAGCGAAAAAGAGTTTTTTGAAGGCTGTATTGAATAATTGCGTTTTGTTCGGCGGCAATTTATAATGATATCAAAGCAATCTGCCCGGCGGCTGACGGCCGGCTGAAGACAAGGGAGGATCCCCATGAAACTGAACTATAAGCGCACGCTCTGCGTCGGCTTCGCGTTTTTCCTGATCTGCGCCTTCTGGCAGGCGTACGACAACACCATTCCGCTGATCCTGGTGAACAAGTTCGGCATGTCCCAGTCCTGGTCCGGCTTTATCATGGCCCTGGACAACATCCTGGCACTGTTCATGCTGCCGCTGTTCGGCGCGATCAGTGACCGCTGCAAGAGCCCCCGGGGGCGGCGCACGCCCTTCATCCTGATCGGCACGCTGGTGGCCGCGGCCACCCTGTTCGCCCTGTCCTTTACGGACGCCGCGCAGAAAAAGGCCCTGGACCAGGTCTCTGCCATCGACGATCCCGCTGCGCTGGTGACGCTGTATGACGCGGAGTCGGACGAAGTCCTGATGACCGCGGAAGGAGAGAAGTTCGTCCTGAAGGAAGTGATGAGCAGGGAGGAGTTTGCCGCCATCCGCTGCCAGACCACGGACGAAAAGGGCAAGACCGTGACGGACCCCAACTATACCAGCTATGTGGTGCCCGCCAGACAGGCCTACGCCTGGCAGGTGACCAAAAACTCCCCCGGACCGCTGATCATCTTCGTGATCCTGCTGCTGATCACCCTGGTGGCCATGTCCATCTTCCGGTCTCCGGCGGTGGCGCTGATGCCTGACGTGACCATCAAACCTCTGCGGTCCAAGGCCAACGCCATCATCAACCTGATGGGCTCCGCCGGCGGCATCCTGGTACTGGCCCTGGGCATCGTCTTTGCCACCGGCTCAGTAAAGAACTCCCTGATGAGCTACACCGGCTACTTCGGCATCATCGCCGGCATCATGCTGATCGCCCTGTTCATCTTCATGATGACGGTGAACGAGCCGAAGTTCGTGGAAGAGATGCAGGAGGAGAGCCGCCGCTACGGCCTGGAGGACAAGGAAGAAGAGGGGACGGCCGTGAAGCGCGGTCTGTCCGCCGCGGAGAAGAAGTCGCTGTTCGCGATCCTGGCGTCCATCGTGCTGTGGTTCATGGGCTATAACGCCGTCACTTCCAAGTATTCGGTCTACGCCAGCAACATCCTGCACAAGGACTACAACCTGACCCTGATCATCGCCCAGGCGGCGGCCATCATTTCCTACCTGCCGGTGGGCATCGTGGCCTCCAAAGTGGGCCGCAAGAAGACCATCCTGGCCGGCGTGGCGATGCTGGCAGCGGCCTTCGGCATCGCCGCTTTCATGCGGGAGGATTCCCCCACCATGCTGATGAACGCGATGTTCGCCCTGGCAGGCATCGCCTGGGCCACCATCAACGTCAACTCTTTCCCGATGGTAGTGGAGATGTGCAGCGGCGCGGACGTGGGCAAATATACCGGGTTTTATTACACGGCCTCCATGGCGGCCCAGGTGGTGACCCCCATCTTTTCCGGCGTGCTGATGGACAAGCTGGGCATGACCATCCTGTTCCCCTACGCGGTGATCTTCGTGGCCTTGGCCTTCTTTACCATGCTGATGGTGAAGCACGGCGACTCCCGGCCCACCGCGAAGAAGGGCCTGGAAGCCCTGGACGTGGACGACTGAACCGTTGTCCGGAGGCGCTTGGACTGACGTGAATGAGACCTGACAGAGGATAAAGAGATGAAACTTTCAACCAAATTGAAAATCGGGACCATGGGCGCCCTGGGCGCGGGACTGTTTCTGATCGCCCCCGGAAAGCGGGCGGACAAAGAGGCCTACGCGCCGTTCCAGAACAGGAACATTGCTCACCGGGGTCTGTTCGAGGCGGATCAGAGTATTCCGGAGAATTCCCTGGCTGCTTTCGCCCGGGCGGTGGAGGCGGGCTACGGCATCGAGCTGGACGTGCAGCTTTCCAAGGACGGCAAGGTGGTGGTCTTCCACGACGGCGACCTGAAGCGGATCTGCGGGGTGGATCAGCCGGTGGACGCCCTGACTTTAAAGCAGCTGAAAAAGCTGAGCCTGTGCGGCACCGAGGAGCGGATCCCGCTGTTTAAGGAGGTGCTAGAGCTGGTGGACGGCAGGGTGCCCATAATCGTGGAGCTGAAGGCCGGCGGGCACGACAAGCTGCTGTGCGGCAAAGTCCGCGCCATTCTGGAAGAATATGACGGGGAATACTGCATGGAGAGCTTCGACCCGCGGATCGTGGGCTGGTTCAAAAAGCACATGCCCCAGGTGGTGCGGGGGCAGCTGTCCTGTCCCGCGGAGAGCTTCAAAAAGGGCACGTCGGCGCTCCAGAGCTTTGTGCTGAGCCATGTGATGATGAATTGCGTCAGCCGGCCTCAGTTCATCGCCTATCAGATAGGGCCTCAGCCCTTTACCGTACGTCTGGCGGAACGGCTGGGGGCGAAGAAGGTCTGCTGGACCAGCCATGACCCGGCAAACGAGCAGCTTTACGACACGGTGATCTTCGAGCATTACCGTCCGAAGGTCTGGTACAATGTGAATAAGAAAGCCTGAAAAGGCCTTGATCCGGAGTTGGGAAACCGCTTGAGGGAAGCCCCCCGGTAAGCTATAGTAGTATCAAAGAAACACGGAGGTGCAAATGATGATCCTGGAACTTGCAATGAAGAACCGCAGCTACAGAGGCTATGATGAGTCCTATCGCTTTACCAAAGAGGAACTGATGGAGCTGGTGAACGTGACCCGCTACGCGGCATCGTCCGTCAATCGTCAGCCCTTCGCCTATTACATCGCCTGGGAAAAGGACGAGGTGGATAAGATCCAGAAGCTCACCAAGTGGGCCCGCGGACTGCCGCAGATGACGCTGCCGCATCCGGGCATGTGCCCCACCGGCTGGGTCATCGTCCTGCACAACACGGACTGGGCACCCAACGTGGAACGCTTTCGCCAGGACAGAGGCATCGTGGCGCAGACCCTGCTGCTGGCCGCGGCTGAAAAGGGCCTGGGCGGCTGCATGATCGGCAACTATGTGCCTGACGAGGTGAAGGCCGCGCTGGATCTGCCGGACAACATGGTGCCGGTGCTGATCATCGCGCTGGGCAAGCCGGCGGAGAAGATCGTGATCACCGAGGTGGGAGAGGACGGAGACGTCAATTACTACCGGGATGAGAACGACGTGCACTATGTGCCGAAGAGGAAACTGGAAGATATCGTTTTGACGAGGAAATAAAGGGCTGTCTGTGAAGTGTTTAGTTCTCGGCCGGAAGACCCTGCTGCAGGGACAAAAGACAGCTAAACTCAGCTTCCGCCCGGATGGACACGCGCCTTCCTGCGGAACTCGCTGTGCTCAAACAGGTCCTCGGAAGGCGCTATCCGGCCGTTGCTTCGTTAAGTGCTTTTGTCAAATGCAGCCGGGTCTTTTCCGGCCGAAGACTATGCCCATTCATTGATTCACTTTTAAGAGCCGGCCGCTTCGTGCTGCGCACTCCCGCGTCCGGCCTCTCCGCCAATTCAACGATCGTATCCGCTGCGCGGCAATCGTCTCATGTCGGGGCGGCCTTGTGCAATGTCCGCACGTCCCTGCAGGCAAGCCTGCGGGACGCACGGCCGCTGCACAGGCTCTTAAAACAAAAAATCGCGCCGTCCCCATACGGTGAAACGTACAAAGACAGCGCTGAGTGGACCATCAGGGGCTCGAACCCTGGACACCCTGATTAAGAGTCAGGTGCTCTACCAACTGAGCTAATGGTCCAACGGACTTGTAGAAAATATCACATTAAAAAATGTTTGTCAACAGGAAAACATAAAAAATATTACCCGATCACGGAGGCGAAGGCCGGCAGCGGCTGACCGCCTCCGAAAACACGAGCTGACAGGGAGGAAAGCATGGAAAAATACCGTAAAATCGTGGAAAGCGCGCTGCGTTTTACCCCCGAGCGCATGGAGCCGCTGATCACAAACGCACATTTTCGCCCGTATTTCGTCAAAGAGAACGGATTTGTATTTATCAACGAACGCTTTGACGAAAATGATAAAAAACAGAAGGTCTATACCGTCTATGACGCCGCTTCCGACACGGAGAAGGAGCTCTTCGACCATCCTGCTTTCGCGGCGGCGCTGGCTGAGGCCACCGGTGAGAAACAAGACCCCTGGGATCTGAAACTGACGGTGGAAAGGGCAGGAGAGGACGGGACCGTCACCGTTATGCTGAAGGACCAGTCCCGCTATCTCTGGGACGGGAAGGCGCTGTCGCTGCTGTCCCCGGCCCTGCCGAAAGGCGCGGTGCTCTCCCCCGACAAGACGAAGGCTGTGGTGGAAGAGGAGGGCAATCTGTTCCTGCTGACGCTTCCCGGCCTGGAAAAGACGCAGCTGACCGCGGACGGAAGCGAGTATTCCGGCTACGGCATCCGCTATCCCGGCTCTTCCGGCTTCATCGCGGACAAGCTGAAGGGCGTCAAACAGCCTGCCGGCGTGCTGTGGTCTCCGGATTCGAAGAAGTTTCTGACCTATTTCATGGACTATTCCGAAGTGGGCGATTATACGCTGATCCAGAGCGTTCCGGACGGGGACAATGCCGTGCGGCCGGTGGTCCACACCTACCGCTACGCGCTGCCCGGGGACAAGCACGTTCCCACGGCCATGTTCTATCTGTACGATCTGGAGGAGATGGCCTTAAAGAAGATCGACGCGCCGGCCACCTACCTGTCCTTCGGCATGCCTCTTACCGGCCGCGTGTCCATGGCGGGCTGGTCCCCGGAGGGCGGCATCGCCGCCTGCTATGTGATGGACCGCTCCTTCAACAAGGCGGACATCTATCTGATTGATCCGGCCACGGCCAAAACCCGCAAACTGTTTTCGGAGACTTCGGACACTTTCGTGTTCTTTGACGGCCATGTGCGGCTGAACTCCGGCTCCCCGGAGCAGGAGGACTTTTCGGCGAAGATCTTCCCCCTTTCGGAAAAGCTGAACAAACTGTTCTGGCTCTCCGAGCGCAGCGGTCAGTTCGAGATCTACGCCTACGATCTGACGGACGGCGCCTGTATCCGCCTGACGGAGGGGGACTGCTGCGTGAGGCAGCTGCTCCATCTGGACGAGGAAAAGGGCCTGCTGTACTACGCGGCCTCCGGCAGGGAGCCGAAGGTGAACATCTATCAGCGCTACGTCTATGTGGTGAATACGGCCAACGGAAAGATCATGCGCCTGAGCCGCCACAACGGCGATCACAACGCCTTCTTCCCGCCGTCGGGGGACTACTACGCCGCGGCTATCTCCGCCTATGATCAGCCGCCCACGAACCGGGTCTTCCACATCAAGGACGGCACCATAAAGCACGTGCTGAGCGAGGCCGACGTGAGCCGCCTGGAAGCCATCGGCTTCACCTATCCCATTCCCTTCTGCGAAAAGGGGGCGGACGGAGAGATCGACGTGTTCGGCGTGATGTTCCTGCCCAATCACTTCGATCCCACCCAGAAGTATCCGGTGATCGAGTACTGCTACGGCGGCAATCAGACCACCCGGGTGCCCCAGAATTTCCCGGAGACGCTGAATGACCTGGGCTTTACCCCCTGCTTCTCCGAGGCGGGATTTGTGACCGTCATCGCCGACGGCCGCGGCACGCCTTTACGGGGCAAGAAGTATCATGATTACGGCTTCAACAACATGGGGGACTGCGCCGGCCTTTCCGACAGGTCAGCGGCAATCAAGGCCCTCTGCAAAAAGTACCCCTTCCTGGACGGGGACCGGGTGGGCGTATGGGGCCACTCCGGCGGCGGCTTTGCCACGCTGCACGCCATGGTGGATCACCCCGAGCTTTACAAGGTGGGCGTTTCCACCGGAGGCAACCACGCCCAGGAGATCTACTCCTCCAACTGGTCCGAGCGGTACATGGGCGCCTGGGACGCCGACGAATGGAAGGCGCAGAACGCGGAGTTCAACGTGGATAAACTGCAGGGCAAGCTGCTGCTGATCCATGGCGAGCTGGACGACAATGTGCACCCTGCCTCCACGATGCGGGTGGTGAACGCGCTGATCAAGGCAGACAAGGACTTCGACATGCTGATCATGCCCAACATGCATCACACCCTGCGGGAGCACGACTATTACAGAAGGAAAGTGCTGGAGTACTTCCTGCAGAACCTGTAACTGACACAGATAAAGCTGGGAGCCTGATAACGAGTCATTCGCTGTCAGGCTCCCGTTTTTTTATGGGTTATGAGAAACAGAGGGAGGGCTTCATTGTGCTGCGAAAAAGACAACGCAACATTTGACAAAAGCCCTTAGCGAAGCAACGGGCAGATAGAGCTTGACGAGGACCTGTCTGAGCGCAGCGAGTTCCGCAGGAAAGCTCTTGTTTATCTGCACGGAAGCTGAGCTTAGTCGCTTTTGTCCCGTTGCGTGTCTTTCGCAGCACAAAAGGACCGTCCCTGTGTGTCAGCACAAAAGGACCGTCCCTGTGTGTTTCTGGGTGCTGCGTCTTGGAACTTATACTCCGGGCTTGGGCGGTTCGGGGCGGTTCTGCACCATCTGCTGGTTCTGCAGGACCGACTGCTGCACCATCTGAATGTTCGGATCGGGCTGCATCTGCTGTGTCATCTGCTGCTGCTGGATCTGCTGCATCGTCTGTTGCTGCTGCTGTATCTGCTGCTGCACGAGCTGCTGATCCCGCATCTGTTGCTGCTGCATCATCTGCTGCTGCAGCACCTGTTGCTGCTGCATGTACTGCTGATGCTGGACCGCCTGGGGATCCACCTGCGGATTCTGCTGGGCAAAACGGTAGGGCTGGGTCCCGATGACGCCGGAGACGAAGGAAGGCTGCGCTGCCAGCGGCACGGCGCCGGCCTGCATCAGCATGTTCTCCAGATAGATGATCCGCTGCTTCAGGGGCTTTTTGATGGCGACGCCCGCGGCGCCGTCCAGGCCCATTTCGCCGGCATAGATACCGGGCAGGATCGCGTACTTGCACCAGGCTTCGATGCGGACGATCAGATCGTCGGAGATGGTAAGCTTAACAAAGGTGGGGCCGGTGGCCAGGCCCTTTCCCTTTTTGAAGACGGGCTCGTTTTTGAAATTGGTGTACTCGTATCCCTCGGAAGACAGATACTGATTGAAAGCGTCAAAGGTATACTGGGCGGGGACATTTGTCTGAAACTCACTGATGTAACGGGGCATGTTCAAACCTCCATGGGTAGTATGATCGTTAGTATTATCCCACGATGCCGGGCGAAGGTAAAGGGTTTTTTATTGACTTTACCGGGTCAAAACAGTAAGATACCTCTAAACGATGAGATGATTCGGCGGAGGACCAGAAATGTTTTGCGGAAACTGCGGATACAGAATAGATGACGGAATGGACAGATGCCCGAACTGCGGGATGCCGGTGGCTTCCCAGCCCGGGCCCGCGGCGGCGTCCCACGGACAGGGGATCTACGTCCTGGAGCAGGAACAGCCCTGGCAGCCGGAACAGGCGCCGTCCTATGGGCAGCCCGGCCCGGTCTTCGAGCAGATGGGACCGTCCTATGAACGGCCGGTCCAGGCTTATGAACAACCCGGAAGACAGGAGCCTTCCACGGACGCCAAAGGCAGAAAGCTCCGTTCCCGGGGCTTTGCCATCTGGGCGCTGATCTGCGCGGTCCTGTCCGCCCTGATCTGCTTCTTCCCCTTTGTGTCACTGCCTCTGGCGCTTCTGGGCCTGATCCTCGGGATACTGGGGCGCCGCTCCGAAGAGCGGTCCATGGCCGGGGTGGCGCTGGTGATCGCCATTATCTTCCTGATCTGGAACGTGACGGTGGTCGTCATCGCGATGATCCACATGAAAAAGTACGGTTTTGACCTGGACCACATCCAGTACTTCGTGGAACAGTTCTTCCGGAATTTCTTCAACTAAAGAAAAACATAAAACAAGGCACCGGCAGGAGAGCCGGTGCCTTTTCATGTGGGTAAGGACTATTTCCGCGTCAGCAGTTTTCGGTCATCTGCTCTGCAGCAGCGCCCGGGCCATCATCAGGTCCATCTGCATGGTGATCTTGATGTTTTCCCGGGAACCCGGCACGATGGCCACCCGCATGCCGAGGCGCTCCAGGAGCATGCAGTCGTCGGTGGCTTCATAGGAGCCGTCGTAGCATTCGTTTGCCTGCAGCAGCGTCAGCCGGTCAAAGCATTGGGGCGTCTGGGTCAGCCAGGTGTCGGCCCGGTTGGTGGTGGTCTTTACCAGGCCGTACTCATCCGAGATCTTGATGGTGTCCGTACAGGGAGCTGCGACGGTGGCGGCAGGGCAGTTCTCCATCGCTGCCAGGCAGCCGTCGATGTATTCCGATTTCAGGAAAGGCCGGGCGCTGTCCTGGATCAGCACGATGTCCGCGTCGGTGGCGCGCAGGGCGTTCAATACCGACTCCCTCCGGGTGGCGCCGCCGGCCACGAAGCGGTCGCAGGGGCGGTACGCCCAGTCGTCAAAGGCTTCGAATTCCTTTTCCTGGGCCACCAGAAGGACTTCGTCGATGGCGGGATGCGCGGCCAGGATCTCCAGGGACCAGAGATAGACGGGCTTGTCGCCCAGCATGGCCAGGACTTTGTTATAGCCGGTGCCGAAGCGCGTGGCGCTGCCCGCGGCCAGCAGTACGGCAGCTACTCTTTTATCGTGGATCATGGCGCCCTCCCGTTCTTTTTATGATCTGATGATAGCACAGAACCGCGGATCCTTCAACGAAAGACGATGTTTTTGACGGAATAATGAGATGTTCCTTTACTTATACTCCTGAAAATGATACATTAATTAATACAAAGAACAAAAGAGGAGGCTATAATCATGACAGGTATTCCTTTGATCATCGCGTTTGTGATCGCGATCGTTGCCATGATCCTGCTGATCTCCAAGCTGAAAGTGCATCCTTTCCTGGCGACCATGGGCATCTCACTGATCCTGGCCATTGTGGCAGGGATCCCGCTGAAGGACATTCCAAGCGTCATCGGCGCCGGATTCTCCGGAACCTTCTCCTCCATCGGCATAGTGATCATCCTGGGCGCCTTCATCGGCTCCGTGCTGGAAAAGACCGGCGCCGCGCTGAAGCTGGCGGACATGATCATCAATCTGGTGGGCGAGAGAAACCCTGAGCTGGCCATGGAACTGATGGGTTGGGTGGTCTCCATCCCCGTCTTCTGTGACAGCGGCTTTGTCATCCTGAACCCCATCCGCAAGGCTCTGGTACGGCGCACCGGCAAGTCCAGCGTGGCCATGACGGTCTGCCTTTCCTGCGGTCTTTACATCGCCCACGTATTCATCCCGCCCACACCCGGCCCCATCGCTGCCGCGCAGACCTTAGGCGCCGGTGAGCACCTGCTGCTGGTGATCGGCTTCGGTGTGCTCTGCTCCATCTTCCCGCTGATCGCAGGTTATCTCTATGCCCGCTTTATCGGAAAGAAGATCAAGAGCGCCGACGAGCTTGGCGGAAATGACGAAGTGGTCAAGACTTACGAGGAGCTGAAAGCCGAATACGGCAAACTGCCGGGCGGCTTTAACGCGCTGGCTCCGCTGATCATCCCCATCCTGCTGATGGGCCTGTCCTCCGTGTCTTCCATGGCCGGCTGGACCGGCGGCTTCGCCGATCTGCTCACCTTCCTGGGCACTCCCATCATGGCCCTGGCGGTTGGCGCCATCCTGGCCATCATCCAGCTGTTTACGGCCAATAAGAGCGAAGATTTCTACAACCTGACCAATGAGACGCTGAAGACTGTGGGCCCGATCCTGTTCGTGACGGCTGCCGGCGGCGTGCTGGGCAAGGTGATATCCTCCTCCGACATGGTGAACTTCATCACGGAGCACGCTGCAGTGCTGCAGACCCTGGGGATCTTCTTCCCGTTCCTGCTCTCGGCTATCCTGAAGAGCGCGCAGGGTTCCTCCACGGTGGCCATCACCACGACGGCCGGTATCGTATCGCCTCTGCTGGCTGTGCTGGGCTACACCACGCCCGCCCAGATCGCCCTGGTAGTCATGGCCATCGGCGCCGGCGCAATGACCGTGTCCCACGCCAACGACTCTTACTTCTGGGTGGTCACTAACTTCGGCGAGATGAAGCCGGAGGAAGGCTACAGGACCCAGACGCTGATGACCCTGGTGATCGGCATTGCCGCCATGGTGGAGATCTTTATTTTGAGCCTGTTCATCTGATGACCAACGGCGCGCCGCTTAAATGACGGCGCGCCTTTCTTTTACGGAAAAGGAGCATACCATGAATCAAATGATGCGAAACCACGCGGACCAGATCATCCGCGAAGCCATTGCGGCGGTCCAGCCGGACGCCGCGGTCCGCCGTGCCCTCACGGGGATGGAGTTTCCCGGCAGGGTGCTGCTGGTGGCTGCCGGAAAGGCGGCATGGCAGATGGCAAAAGCCGCGTCGGACTTTCTGGGCGACCGGATCGAGGCCGGCGTGGTGGTGACAAAGTATGATCACGTGATGGGCCCCATCGCCAACTTCGCCTGCTATGAGGCAGGCCATCCGGTGCCGGACGAGAACTCCTTCAAAGGCACCCAGGCTGCGCTGGAACTGGTAGACGACCTGACGGAAAAGGACACGGTGCTGTTCCTGCTGTCCGGCGGCGGCAGCGCTCTGTTTGAAAAGCCCCTGATCCCCGCGGAGGAACTGCAGGACATCACCGGGCAGCTGCTGGCCTGCGGCGCGGACATCGTGGAGATGAACACCATCCGCAAGCGCCTGTCGGCGGTGAAGGGCGGGCGGTTCGCCCAGATCTGCGCCCCGGCAAAGGTGGAGGCGGTGGTGCTGTCCGACATCCTTGGGGATCCTTTGGACATGATCGCTTCGGGTCCGGCCTGCCCGGATTCGGCCACGGCCCAGGACGCCAAGAACATCGTTAAAAAGTACCAGCTGAAGATGTCCCAGGAGGCCTACTGGCTGCTGGACGTGGAAACTCCCAAACAGCTGGACAAATTGATTGAAAGGCTGTCCGAAGAGCTGACCGGAAAGAAATATCTGTTCATCGACGAGATTCAGAATGTCAAGGGATTCGAAACCGTGATCAATGCCTGGCGTG
>JAGAEH010000016.1 GCA_017613225.1 Lachnospiraceae bacterium | reverse complement strand
TTTTGTGTTCATTCAGGAACACAAAAGGACCGTCCCCGTGTGTTCCGCATGTTCATCCTCTTATGTTTTCCCCGGCGCGGTAAGCACGTTGATGGGCCTCCCCGCCAGCCAGGCCTCCGCAGTATCAATCATGCAGTCCGCCATGCGCTTCCGGCTCTCCGGCGCGCTCCAGGCGACGTGGGGAGTGATCAGGCAGTTCGGCGCGGAAAGCAGCGGGCAGTCATCGGCCGGCGGCTCATTCTCCAGCACGTCCAGGCCGGCGGCCCGCACCTTGCCGGAGCGCAGCGCCTCCGCCAGCGCCTGTTCATCGATCAGTTTCCCCCGTGACACGTTGATGATCATCACACCGTCCTTCATGCGGGCGATCTTGTCCCGGTCGATCAGGTGATGATTCTCCGGCGTCAGCGGGCAGTTCAGCGAGATCACGTCGGATCCCGCCAGCAGGTCATCCAGCGGGACGTATTCGGCCAGTGCCCGCCCCTCCTCTGTCGGATAAGGGTCATGGGCCAGCACCTGCATGCCAAAGGGGGCCAGGATGCGGGCCGTCTCGCGGCCGATCCGGCCGAAGCCGATGACGCCCAGCGTCTTTCCCCGCAGTTCCATCATCGGGAAAGCCCCCAGGCTCCGCGCCTTGGCCGGTCCCCAGGCGCCCCGCAGCACTTCATTCGAAAAGCCGCGGATCTGGTTGGTCAGAGAAAGCAGCAGGGCTGCGGCATGCTGCGCCACGGGCACCGTCGCGTACAGCGGATTGTTGCAGACGGTGATGCCCCGGGCGGCCGCGCAGGACAGGTCCACCGTATTGTAGCCGACGGCCCGTATCACCACCAGTTTCAGCTTCGGACAGGCGTCGAACAGCTCCTTTTTCACCAGTTGCGAGCCGCAGAGGATGATCTCCGCGTCCGCCAGTGTCCCGGGGCCCTGCAGCCTGTATTCCTCTTCCGTGACTTCCCTGTACTCTCCCAGCCCTTTCAGCCGCTCTCTGTCGATCAGGTCCGCCAGAGGGGGATTGGTGACAAAAACGATCTTCATGTTCCCTCCTCCCTTGGGATCCTGCTCTTATTTCTTATACCAGTCCAGCACCCGCAGGCTGCGGTCCGCCTTGTTTAAGACCTCCGTCTCGCCGTTCTCGTTGATGCAGACGATGTTCTCGATGCGCATGCCCCACTTGCCGGGCAGATACACACCGGGCTCGATGGAGAAGCACATGCCCCGCTCTAATCTGCGGAAGTTCTGCTGGGTGATGTAGGGTCCTTCGTGCACGGAGTAGCCGATGCCGTGGCCGATGCGGTTCACCAGCGTGTGGGCCAGCCCCTTCTCGTCCAGCACGTCCCGGCCGGCCTTGTCGATGTCCGGGATCCAGGCCCCTTCCACCGCCGCTGCCTGGCCCGCCAGCTGGGAGCGGTCCACCAGGTCGTAGATCTCCCGCTGCTCGTCGGTAATGCTGCCCACGAACACAGTGCGGCTCATGTCGGAGCGCATCCCTTTATAGCTGGTGCCGTAGTCCAACACGATGCAGTCGCCCTCCTCGATCACCCGGTCCTTGCCCATGTAGTGGGGATAGCCGGAATTGGGGCCGGAGGCCACCAGGCCGCCCCTGGAATGGCTGTCCGGGTAGGAGTTCATCACGTCCGCCATGAACTGGCTCACCTCGCCTTCGGTCAGGCCGGGACGGATGAAACCGCAGACCTTGTCGAACACGGAGTCCGCGATCTCGGCGCTGCGGCGCATCAGCTCCAGCTCCTCGTGAGATTTGCGGATGCGCACCTCCTCCAGCAGGGGCTTGCCGTCGGACAGTTTCAGGTTCAGGTTATCCGCGATATGGAACACGTTGAAGCACTGCGCGGTGGAGTTGACTGCCAGACTGCAGTTTTCGATGCCCTGGGCCTTCAGGATCTCATAGACCTTCGGCAGGCCTTCGTTGTCGTGCCACACATGGATCGGGAAAGCGTCGCCGTAAGCCGCCCGCAGCTCGCCCTCATACAGGATGTTGGCCAGATAGAACATCGTGCCGTCCTTCTTGACGAACAGGGCCTGAAAGCGCTCGCACTGCATCGGAGTGAAGCCGGTGAAGAACAGCAGCTCCTCGCCGGGGGAGATCAGGATGGCGTCGGTATCCATCATGCCCACCAGTTTCTTCAGGTAATCTTCTCTCATGTTCCAAATACTCCTTTACGTGAGATTGATATTATCACTTTACAACAAAAGGGGGCTTTTTGAAAGCCCCCTCAAAAAGGCCTGCCGTATTTACACGACAGGCCGATGATCATTTGAAAAGTTGTCTGTCACCGCAGTTCCGGAGGGACGTAGCCGTACTCTTCTTCGGCCTTTCTCTCCAGCGGCTGCAGCTCCAGGTTGGCCATGTATGCATAGGTACCGATGCCGAAGTTTTTCTCGGCGATCCCGCTGATCCCACCAAAGTTTCCGCCCAGGTAGCTCATCTTCTCATCCAGGACCAACTTGCACTCCCGGACGTCATAAGCGATAGCCAGGTTGGTGGGGATGAAGAAGTGGTTCTTGTTGCCGATGTTTGTCAGAAAAGCGTCCACCTCCGCGGTAAAGGAGCCCAGATCCACGCCTTCGCCGTAGGCGCCGAAGGAGATCGCCAGCTTTTCGATGGGTGCTCCTCCCTGCTGCGGCATAAAGATGTGGGAGATCTCGAAGGTCTTCGCTCTCTGCTCTCCGGCGGCCCATTTCTCGCTTAGGATCTGCTCCAGGGCGGGCGTCAGCACGGTGGGAAGTCCCACGCCGTCCCCCAGGGCATCCTTAAGCGGTACGCCCTTGTTGTTCAGGTCCCACTCGTCCTGGATCATGT
>JAGAEH010000162.1 GCA_017613225.1 Lachnospiraceae bacterium | reverse complement strand
GCAAAGCGGAAAAGCAAAAGCTACCGCCAGGTGAGCAACATCGCGGAGGACTCTCCCGAGTGGTTCAAGCGGGGCGTCCGGGCCGCGCTGCTGGCTCCCACGGCGGTCAATCAGCAGAAGTTCTGGCTGGAACTGGATGGCGACACGGTCACCGCGAAGGCAGGCCGCCTGGGCGCCTGTCTGCAGATCGATCTGGGCATCGTCAAGTGCCACTTCGCGTTAGGCGCGGGGACAGAAAACTTCAAGTGGGGATAAGACAGCGGGGACGGTTCTGCTGTCTTCAAAAGCACGCGGCACGGACAAAAATAGCACTAAGCTCAGCTTCCGTGCAGATGGACACGGGCCTTCCTGCGGAACTCGCTTCGCTCAGACAGGTCCTCGGAAGTCCCTATCTGCCCGTTGCTTCGCTAAGTGCTTTTGTCATGTGCCGGCTTAGCTTTTTTGAAGACAGCGAAACCACCCGCGTCTCTTCTACTCCTCTAAGAACCGCAGCACTCTTTCGTTAAAGTCTTCTGCTTCCTCGTAGGCGGCGTGACCAAGCCCCTTATAGACGTGGAGCCGGCTGCCCGGGATCTTTTTCTGCATCATAAAGGAGGCCTCCACGCCGACGATGCGGTCCTCCTCCCCCGCCAGGATCAGCACCGGGCAGGCGATGCGCTCCAGATCTTCCAGAGCGTCAAAACCCAGAATAGCCCTGGCGTTGGCAAGAAAGCGCCGGTAATCCTTCGGTTTTCCCAGGTGTCCCAGCAGCGGATAGAGTTTCCTGTACTTTTTCAGGTAGGCCGGGGAGTAGCTCTTTTCGGCGGTATCGATCATCAGCTGTTTGTGGTCGCCCTTTTCGGCCAGTTCCATCCAGCCTCCCACTGCGTCCAGGATCATATCGTTCACCTGAGGCGCCGTTACCGCCAGCACCAGCTTTTCCACCAGTTTCGGATGATCGATGGCCAGGTACTGGGCGATCATGCCGCCCTGGGAGACCCCCATCACGGAGGCCTTCTCGATGCCCAGCGCCTCCATGGCGGCAGCCTGGTCCGCCGCCATCTCCCGGATGGTGCAGCCCTGGGGCAGCTCGTCCTTCCTGCTGAACATCCAGACGGTATAATGGTCAAAGAATTTCTGATAGGGCTTTGCCAGCATCACAGCCTTGCCCTTCACCGTGGTCAGACCGTCGGAAAGCCCCGGCAGGATCACAAAATTCTTTTCCCCATGCCCGAAGCAGACGTACTGCATCGTGGTGTCATCCACCGGCACACTGCCGTTTTTCGCGTTCCAAAGCATAGTAGGTCCCTCCCTTTCTGCTTCCATCATATCATAGAACGCGCGGGAATCAACAGCCCGGTGCTTTTCGAGTTGACAGAATCCATGGATGACGTAAGATAGATAAAGACCCCGGCAGAGTCCCAGGGTCCTCCGCTATTCTCGGTGGAGGGTCCTGACCTCTGCGCCAGGGGCGTGTCAAGGAGAGCAAAAATGCAGGAATTTACTTATAAGGAAATGGATGACGGCAGCTACTGTGTGATGACCTACGAGGGCGACGAGGCCGAGGTGAAGATCCCGGATACCGCCGGCGAGAACGGCTGCATCACCGTGCTGAACGACGACCTGTTCAAGGGTCACGAGGAGATCACCTCCGTGACCATCCCCGAAACGGTAACGGACATCGGCGAGTTCGTGTTCTTCGGCTGTAAAAATCTGAAGCAGCTGCAGCTCCCGGCCGGGCTCCAGACCCTGTGGGGCTGCACCTTTACCAACTGCGGGCTGGAGGAGATCATCCTGCCGGACGGCATAAAGAGCATCCCCTCCTACTGCTTCATGGACTGCGCGGATCTGAAGCGCGTCGTCTGCGGCAAAGGCCTGACCAACGTCCGCGCCTGGGCCTTTGGCGGCTGTGACGCCCTGAAGGAGCTGAATACCGGCACGAACAACGTGCGGATCAGCCCCCTGGCCTTTGAAAAGCGGCCCATCGACCGCTGACGGCTTCGGAAAGGAGCGCCATGAACATATTGATCCTGAATGGCTCGCCGGCGGGGGATGACAGCATCACCCTGCAGACGATGCTCTATATTGAAAAGCATTTCCCGGACCACGAATACGTGCAGCTGAACGTGGGCCGGCAGATCCGCGTTTTTGAAAAGGACTTTGCTGAGGCGGAACAGGCGCTGCAGGCGGCGGACCTGATCCTCTTCTGCTATCCGGTCTACACCTTCCTGGCGCCGGCCCAGCTGCACCGCTTCATCGAGCTGATCAAGGAGCACGGCGTGGATCTGCGGGGCAAATATGCCACGCAGCTGACCACTTCCAAGCACTTTTACGATACCACCGCCCACGCGTTTATCGAGGATAACTGCGCCGATCTGGGGCTGAAGGTCCTGCGCGGGCTCTCCGCCGACATGGAGGACCTTCTGCACAAAAAGGGACAGAAAGAGGCCCTGGCCTTTTTCAAGCGCACCCTGTGGGCCATGAGCCAGGGGATCACCGATACGCTGCCCGGCCGGCAGGCCGGAGCCGCCCTGTCCCAGGGGACCCTCTCCTATGCTGAGCTGACGGCGGGAAAGACTTCCTCTGAAAAGACCATCCCCTACCCTGCCCGGGACGGCGCCCCTGTCTTCACCGCAGCCTCGCTGCCCGCAAAGACCCGGAACAAAAAGCCGGAGGGCCGCATTGCCGTCGTTGCGGATCTGTCCGAAGATGACGCGGCGCTGAAAGCGATGATCGACCGCTTCCGGGCCGTCTCGGCGTATCATGTTGAACTGGTCAACCTAAGGGACTTCCCCTTTGCCGGCGGCTGCCTGGGGTGCTTCCACTGCGCCTCGAACGGCACCTGCGTCTACAAGGACGGTTTCGACAGCCTGCTGCGGGAAAAGATCCAGACCGCGGAGGCCACCGTCTACGCCTTTTCCATCAAGGACCACAGCATGGGCTATCGCTTTAAGCTTTTTGATGACCGCCAGTTCTGCAACGGCCACCGCACCGTGACCATGGGCAAGCCCGTGGGCTATCTGGTGAGCGGCGCCCTTTCCGCCGAGCCGAATCTGACCACGCTGATCGAAGCCCGGGCCCAGGTGGGGGGCAATCATCTGGCAGGCATCGCCGGAAACGAGGGCGACACCGACCGCCGCGTCGATCAGCTTGCCGCGCAGCTGGCCTACGACATCCGCAGCGGATACCGCCAGCCCGCCAACTTTTACGGCGTGGGCGGCTTAAAGATCTTCCGCGACCTGATCTATCAAATGCAGGGGCTGATGCGGGAAGACCACCGTTTCTACAAAAAGCACGGCTTCTATGATTTCCCGCAAAAGAATAAGGGGCGCGTCGCCGGCATGTACCTGGTGGG
>JAGAEH010000161.1 GCA_017613225.1 Lachnospiraceae bacterium | reverse complement strand
GCTGTCCTCCCACCGAGGCCGTAGCCTCCACCGAGCCGGCAAACTCCTTGGAGTAGCCGGTCTTCTTCATCAGCGGAATGGTAAAGGTACCGGTCGTCACCACGTTGGCCACGGCCGAACCGTTGATGGAGCCCAGGAAACCGGAAGCCAGTACGGCCACCTTGGCGGGGCCGCCCTTGGTATGTCCGGCCAGGGCGTTTGCGATATCGTTAAAGAACTGGCCCATGCCGCACTTGTTCATCACCTCGCCGAAGATGATGAACAGCACGATATAGGTTGCCGCAACCTTGATGGACGTTCCGTAAATTCCGTACACGTCCGTGGTCAGGTAGGTGACGGTCCTGTGCCAGTTGTAGCCCCGGTGCATGAAGATGCCCGGGAAGGACCGGCCGAACAGTGCGTAGATCAGGAAGATCACGGACAGGATCGGCAGGGCCCAGCCGCTCAGCCGCTGGGAGCAGATCAGCACCAGCGCGATCAGGATCGTGCCGTAGATGATGTCCATCGTCTCCCCCTGGAACCCCGTAGTGATGAAGACCGGGTACCGGATGAAAACATATACCGGGATCAGCGCGGACAGACCGATGAAGATCCAGTCATACCAGGGGATGGTCTTGCGGCTGGACTTTTTGGTGGCCGGATACAGGGCGAAGCCCAGGATCAGGATCAGGCCCACGTGGATGGCGTGGTGCTTGATGTTGACCATCTGCAAAAAGCGCAGGCCGGAGGCGTATGCCAGGTGATATAGGGTAAAAAGCAGGCACAGCACATAGAACAGCTTTTCCATCCACTTTTTGGCGAATACCCGCGTACGGGATTCCACCTCGTACTTTTCCATGATCTCCGCGCCTTTTTCGGCTTCCGGCGTCAGGGCCGGTTCCGGCGGCAGTTCTTCCTTTACTGTGGTGTTGTTGTTTTCAAGGTCGGTCATTTCTTAAGAACCCCCTAATTGTTATCATCTCTCCGCGGATCCTGCTGGCATCCGGCAGATCCCTGAAATCAAATATCTTCTCCCCGTTCAAGGTCAGTCCCTTCATGTAGGTCGCTGACGTGATCCAGGAAAACTGCGGGAACACACTGTTGATGCCCTCCATCCATACCAGGCCGTCCTCCACTCTCGTGGTCACGTCCATTTCGGCGGGAATGCCGGCCCCGTAGCCGGCCACGGCAATGGCATCCAGATTGAACTGGCCGTCCTCCCGGATCGTGTAGTATTCGAACCAGGGGATGTGCTCGAAGGAGTGCTCGATCTCCAGCGAGAGCTTGTCTCCCGCCCGGGCCGGCACCCGGAGCACCACGGTGTCATTGACCCGGTCGTACAATTGAAAGGCCGTCCCGGCAGGCGCGAGGAAGGCCCACCAGCAAAAGCCGGCGGCCGCAGCCAGGGCGGCCGCCAGGATCAGGATCGTTTTCGTCTTGCGCTTCATTGCCGCAAAAGGGCCTGTGCCCTCCTCTTATTTGATGTAGCCGTTATCCTTCCAGAACTGTTCCGCGCCGGGGTGCAGCGGCAGCTGGATGTCGTCTACGCCGAAGGAGATGTCGATGTTCTTGTCTGCCGCGTTGTGAGAAGCCTTGATCGTGGCAATGTTGGCGAAGACGCCCTCCAGGATATCGTAGACCATCTCGTCGCTCAGATCCTTGCGCACCAGCATGATGTTGTACACGAATACGCCTTCCACGTCTTCCTTATTGTTGTAAGTGTTGGCCGGGATCACGGACTTGGCATAGTAAGGATACTCGGATACCAGTTTGTCGCGGCCTTCTCCGTCAATGGGAACGATCACCATGTCATACTGGACGCCCAGCTCCATGACCGTGGCGTTGGGCAGGCCGGAAGTGACGAACACCGCGTCGCACTGTCCGTTCTTCATGTTGTCGATGGCTTCGCCGTAAGCCAGGTAGTCGGGAGTGATGTCATCATAAGTCAGGCCGTAGGCGGCCAGGATCATGCGGGCATTGATCTCCACGCCGGAGTTCGCCGCGCCGACGCCAACGCGCTTGCCCTTCAGGTCGGTCACGCTCTTGATGCCGGTCTGTTCGGTGGTGACCAGCTGCACGTAGTTGGGCCACAGGCGCATCAGCGCGCGCAGGTCAGAAGCCTCTCCCTTGCCCTCATAGGCGCCGGTGCCGGTGTAGGCCTGCATCACCGCGTCCTGCATGGCGATGGCGATCTCACAGTCGCCGTTTAATATGTTCTGGATGTTCTGGCCGGTGGCGTTGGTCGCCTCGGCAGAAGTCTGATAACCGTAGTCCTGCAGCGCGGTGGCAAAGGCGCCGCCGATCGGGAAATAGATACCGGAGGTAGGGCCGGTCCCGACCGTGATAAATTCCTTGGCACGCTCCTCGTCAGTCAGGCCTTTGCCGGAACCGCCGCTCTGCGCAGCCGTCGTTGTCGTTCCACCCCCGGACTCTCCGCAGGCTGCGAAGGAAAACACCATGACCAGAGCAAGTATCAAAGCTAACATTCTTTTCATCGTCTTCTCTCCTTTAACATTTTCTAAACAAAAAAAGCGCCCATTCGGGCACAGCGGCCCAAATGAACGCCTTTGTTCAATATCGACATTATAGAGTCAATCTTTGATCATGTCAACACAAAGTTGTCCGATTGACAAATTATCTTCCGGCATAGTATGTTTGACAGGTATTATAATTTTGAAAGAAATTATGATGAAGGAGGCGCAGGCCATGAATTATACCGTGCAAGAAGTGAGCCAGTATGTAGAGCAGGAGGATGTCAAGTTCATCCGTCTCGCGTTCTGTGATGTATATGGAAACCTGAAGAACCTGGCGATCCTGCCCAGTGAACTGGACCGGGCCTTTTCCTTCGGGATCCCTTTCGATGCCTCAGCCATTACCGGCTTTGGCGGCGAGGTGCGCTCAGATCTGATCCTGCATCCGG
This sequence comes from Lachnospiraceae bacterium, assembly GCA_017613225.1. Lineage (GTDB taxonomy): Bacteria > Bacillota > Clostridia > Lachnospirales > Lachnospiraceae > UBA3774. The sequence goes on along the minus strand of JAGAEH010000161.1, from coordinate 1,193 downwards.
ACCCCTCTACCCTGTCCAGCCTTCCCTGGCATCCGGAAAGCGGGCGGGTGATCCGGCTGTTCTGCTCCATCAGCCATCCCGACGGCAGCCCCTTCGAGGGAGACAGCCGCTACCAGCTGCAGCAGGCTATCCGCAAGGCTGCAGACAAAGGCTATTCCTTCGGATTCGGCGCTGAGATGGAGTTCTATCTGTTCAAAACGGATGAGAATGGCGACCCCACAAAGATCCCCTGCGACAACGCGCACTACATGGATATCGCCCCCGATGACAAAGGCGAGGTCATCCGCCGCGAGATCTGCCAGACACTCTCTCTGATGGGCATCCAGCCTGAGTGCTCTCATCACGAAGAGGGCCCCGGGCAGAACGAGATCGATTTCCGCTATTCCGATCCGCTCTCTGCCGCGGACAATGCCGTCACTTTCCGCTCCGTCGTCAAGACCATCGTGGCCCGCAGCGGCCTGGTTGCGGATTTCTCTCCTAAACCGCTGCCCGGTGTGGCCGGCAACGGCATGCACATCAACTTTTCCGTGCGTTCCGAGGACGGGACGGACTGCCTGCCGTCTGTGATCGCCGGTATCATGAGCTATATCCGCGAGATGACGCTCTTCCTGAATCCCAGGGAAGATTCATATCTGCGCCTGGGAACCGACAAAGCTCCCGGCTACATCTCCTGGTCCAGCCAGAACCGCTCCCAGCTGATCCGCATCCCCGCGGCTCCTCAGGAGGGATACCGCGGTGAACTCCGTTCTCCGGACCCCACGGCCAATCCTTACCTGGCCTATGCACTGATGATCTACGCAGGGTTGGAGGGCATCGAAAAAGGGCTGGCGCTGCCTGAACCGGCGGACATCAATCTGTTCACCGCGGACGAGGCGACGCTCCGCCGCTTTGAGCGGATCCCCGGTTCCCTGCACGAAGCCGCCGCTGCCGCTGCGGAGAGTGATTTTATCCGCTCTCATCTGCCGGAATCCATCTTGAGCGCATACTGCAGGCGCTGAGGCCTGCAGCAGCTTTTGTCTGTATCGATATACTCTGTCTAAATAACCGGGAAAGGAGGGCTGACATGATCTTTCAGGAACGTACTTACAGCGTTCTTCTGGTCTCTGCGTCCGAAAGATCCCGCGATGCGATGCGTGCTCTCCTTCCGGTCACGGACTATTATCCCGTCGTCTGTGCCCGCAGTACCGGCGAAG
>JAGAEH010000160.1 GCA_017613225.1 Lachnospiraceae bacterium | reverse complement strand
TCAGTCTTTATTTCAGCACGCTCTGGTACACGCGCAGCACGTTCTTATAAAAGATTTTTTCGATCTCGTCCGTGGTGAAGCCCGCCAGGGACAGGGCGTCCGCCAGCTTCTGCATGTCCTGGCCGCCCTTCAGTTCCAGGGTGCCGCCGATGCCGTCGTAGTCGGTGCCCAGGCCGATCATGTCGATGCCGCCCACATTGCGGATGTACTTGATATGCCGTACCATGTCCTCCACGCGGCTCACATCACTGTTCTCGTTCAGGAAGGCGATGCAGAAATTGATGCCGGTGACGCCGCCGTGGTCCGCGATGAGCTTAAGCATCTCGTCGGTAAGGTTGCGGGGGTGGGGCGTCACGGCCCTGGCGTTGGAGTGGCTGGCCAGCACCGGCGTATCCTTTTTGACGATGTCGAAGATATCGAAGATGCCTTTATCCCCCAGGTGGCTGACGTCGATCAGCATGCCCAGTTCCTCCATCAGCTGGATCACTTCCTTCCCGGCGGGTTTCAGGCCGCGCTCGGTCTCGGGGATCATCTTCGGCGTGCCCAGGTCGGGGTCGGTGGTCATGCGGTTGGGGAAGGCCAGTTCGTTTTCGAAGTTCCAGGTCAGGGTGGACTTGCGCACGCCCATGCCGTAGAAGGCTTTGACCAGCTCCGGATCGCCCTTGTACACGGCGCCTTCCTCGATGTTCTTTAGGGCGGAGATCACGCCGTCCTTCTGGTTGGCCAGGATCTGGTCCGCCGTGGTGACGGGCCGTACCAGGTCGGGATTGGCAGCCATTTCCTCATCAAAGACGTCGGACATGGCCTTGGCCACTGAGTAGGGGTCCAGCCCTGCATCTTTCATGTGCTGCAGATGGGTGAACAGCGCGAAGCACTGGCAGAGATACCCGCCCTGCTTCATCCGCAGCAGGTCCAGGTGCATGTCGTTTTCCCGCAGGCTGACGGTGCTGCCCTCCAGGCGGCTCTTGTAGATCTTGGAGATGGTGTCGCAGTGCATGTCGATGATGGGGTACATGGGATCCTCCTTTGGCGGCGGTCAGCCGTCCGTTTGTCCGATCGCGGCGTTTTGCTGCCGTTCTTCTGGAATCGTTTCGGCGCCGCGCCATCTGCATTATAATACGGGACGCACGGAACGAAAAGCAGGAAATCATTTGGACAAAGTGGGGAATTGATAGTAGAATGGCAGTGTAGGACATGAAGGTCTGCAGGAGTTCTGCCCTGGGACAGAAAATGCGGATCTTGCCGAAAACATGGGAGGAGCGTAATCATGACGATAGGGATCATCGGACTGGGGATCGTGGGACAGGCCGTGGCAACGGGGCTCTGCGAGATCCCGGACATGGAACTGAAACTGCTGGTGTCGGAGCGGACGAAAGAAAAGTCCGCCGCGCTGGCTGCGAAATATCCTGAAAAAGTGGAAGTCATCCCGGACAACCAGGCCATCGTGGACCGCGCGGACTGGGTGATCCTGGCGGTGCTGCCCCGGCAGGCGGAGACGGTGCTGGAGAGCCTGAGCTTCCGCAGCGGGCAGAAGTTCATCAGTCTGGTGCCTACCCTGAGCCTGAAGCAGGCCGCCCAGATGACCGGTCTGACTGAGGTCTTTGACGTGCTGCCCATGCCTTTCTGCTCCAAGCACCTGGGACCGGTGGCCATGAATCCCGGGGACGAGGAGATCGGCGCCGTTTTAAACAAGATGGGCACCCTGGTGGTGGCCCAGAGCGCGGATGAGATGGCCTGCTTCCGCACCGTCACCTGCCTGATGAGCGCCTACTACCAGCTGCTGGCGAAGTCCAAGGAACTCTTTACGGACGTTGGCGCCAGCGCGGAAAACGCGGAGGCCTACATCACGGCGTTTTTCGAAGCTCTGGCCGTCCAGGTGCAGATGCGGCCGGAAAACCTGCAGGAGATGGCGCTGGAGATGACTCCCGGCGGGTTGAATCACTACATCTGGTCCAACCTGGGGGAGGCAGGCACCTACGACCTGTGGAAAAAGCTGATGGAGGACGTGCTGGCCCGGGTCAAGAAGGACTAAGGACTGCCGGATCTTCAGAAGAGGGTCCGGTCAGAAGCAGTTTTAGACAAGGCAGCAGATACTTTCGATAAAAATGCTGAAAGTATCTGCTTTTGCTTTCTCTCGGAACTGTTCCAAAGGGGCTCTCCGGCAGGGAAAGCAGATACTTTGGGCCTCAGTTGTGTAAAGTATCTGCCGAATACTGATCAAAAAGGCTGAAAACTGGGAAAAAACGAAGGATCAGAGCAGATACTCTGCATAAAAAACCATGGAAGTATCTGCTTCTGCTGCAGAGCAGCTCCAAGTCAGAACCGGAAATGGAGGGAAAAAGCAGATACTTTTACAAGAAAAGGTGAAAGTATCTGCCGACACGGGACAATACCGAAAAAACGGCTGCCAGAGAGGACCTCCAGGCAGCCGGTTTTGGCTGAGGCTGATCGCTGAACGCAGCAGAACAGTTAAAAAGTATGAAGATCAGGCTGCGCAGCTTCAGGTTTTGCAGATCAGGCCGCGCCGAGCAGCTTCAGAGCTCTGACGATCAGGCCGCGCCCAGCAGTTTTAAGGCGGTGATGACTTCCATCAGGATGCCTGCCTTCATGGACTCCTCGTCCGGGCACAGGAATTCGTTGTGCAGGAACTGGGGATGCTCCTCGTTCCCGGTGCTGGTGCCCAGATTGAAGTAGCAGCCGTCGCAGTAGTTGGAGAAGAAGGCAAAGTCGTCGCCGCCCAGGCTGGGAGCCGGCATCACGCGGATGTGGTCCTCGCCGAAGAGCTCCGCGCCGATGCCCATCAGAAGCTCGGTCATGGCCGGGTCGTTCTCCAGGCAGGGGCAGCCGTCCTGCAGGGTGACAGTGGCTTTCGCGCCGAAGGCGGCGGCCACGTTCTCCACCGTGCGGACCAGGTTCTGCTTCAGGATGTCCATGACGTCCATGGTCATGGCCCGCAGGGTGCCCTCCAGACGGGCGGTAGGCGGGATGATGTTGCTCTTGGTGCCGGAGTGGAAGGAGCCGATGGTCACGATGCCGGGAGTCGTAGGCGGCAGGTTGCGGGCGGTGATGGCCTGCAGCGCGGTGACGATATGGCTGGCCACCAGGATGGTGTCGACGCCGGTGTCGGGATGGGCGCCGTGGCAGCCGATGCCCTCCACGTCGATGTAGATGGTGCAGGTGGCGGCATTCATGGGACCGGGACAGAACTGCAGGTGGCCGGTGGGCAGGGTCGGATTGATGTGCAGACCGAACACGGCGTCCACGGGAGGATCCGTCATGCAGCCGGCTTTGATCATGTTGTCGGCGCCGCCGTCCTTTTCCTCACTGGGCTGGAAGAAGAACTTGACGTTCCCTCCGAAGCGGCCGGCGAGTCTGTTCAGTACCATGGCGCTGCCCAGCAGTACGGCGGTATGGACGTCGTGGCCGCAGGCGTGCATCACGCCGGGATTCTGGCTGGCGTAGGGCAGGCCGGTCTCCTCTAAGATGGGCAGGGCGTCAAAGTCGGCGCGGATGGCCACGCCCTTATATTTCCCGGCGGACTCTCCAAGGCCTCCCGCCAGGGTGCCGAAGACGGCCCGCTGCCAGTTGGTGCCCCAGGGAATGCCCAGTTTATCCATTTCCTCTTTGATGCGCATGCTGGTGCGCTCCTCCTCGCCGGAGAGTTCCGGGTGCATGTGCAGGTCCCGGCGGAATTCCACGACCTGGGGGAACACTTCTTCAATGATGTTTTTTACTTCCTGAACGGTGATCATTTCGGTCCTCCTCGATGGGTGATAACACTTTCTGTTTCGATAATAAAAAGAGATGGACCGGATGTCAATGTTGACAGCAAATATCTGAAATTTTATAATTAGAAAGATTAATTATGCTCACATTAAGGAGATCGGTCATGGATTTCAAAGAGCTTGCAAAGCAGTATGAACCCTACATCATCGAACAGAGACGGTGGTTCCATCGCTTCCCGGAACTGACCTGGGAGGAATACGGGACCACGGACCACATCGCGGCCGAACTGGAGGCCATGGGCCTGGAAGTCCACCGCTTTGAGGGCATCACCGGCTGCTATGCCGTGCTGAAGGGCGGAAAGGCCGCCGACGACAGCAAGGTGATCGTACTGCGTTCCGATATCGATGCGCTGCCGGTGCTGGAAAAGACCGGCCTGCCCTTTGCCTCCGAAAACGAGGGCGTGATGCACGCCTGCGGCCATGACACCCACATGTCCATGCTGCTGGGGGCGGCGAAGATCCTCACCGCCATGAAGGAGGAGCTGCAGGGCACGGTCCGCTTCCTGTTCCAGCCCGCGGAGGAGGTGGCCAAAGGCGCCATCGCCGTGATCAAACAGGGTATCCTGGACGGCGCGGACGCGGTGTACGGCCATCATATCTCCGACATGTGCGACGCCGGCTGCATGAACATTCAGGCCGGCCCCCGCATGGCCAGTTCCGCCCGTCTCGAGATCGAGATCGAAGGCGTGTCCTGCCACGGCAGCACCCCCAGCGCGGGAGTGGACGCCATCGTGGCGGCGGCGGCCGTCATCATGAACCTGCAGACCATCGTGTCCAGGAACATCAACCCCGTTCATCCGGCCACGGTCACCATCGGCACCATCGAAGGCGGCCAGCGCTTCAACATCATCGCCAACAAGGTGACGATGACCGGCACGGTCCGGGCCCACTACGAGGAGGACTCCTACCTGCTGGAGGAGAGGATCAAGGGCGTGATCAAGAGTACGGCAGAGGCTCTCGGCGCCAAGGCGAAGGTGGATTTCATCCCCCAGATCGGAGCGGTGGTCAACCGCAGCGAAGAGTTTGTCAACATCGGACGCCAGGCCGTGCGGGACGTGCTGGGAGCGGAGCATCTGCAGGACCGGGAAAAACTGATGATCAGCGAGGACTTCGTATATTACCTGGATCGGATCCCCGGGGCCTTCGGCTTTGTGGGCAGCCTGGACGAGACCCACAGGGAGACCAATCACAACGACCGCTATGACAGCGACGAGAGCGTGCTGGCCAAAGGCGCCGCGGTGACGGCGAAGATCGCGGCGGATTTCCTGGCGTCCGACATGAAAAAACTGGATCCGCCCTACCGGTATGCGGAGGGTGAGATCTTCAAGGACAGATAAAAAGGGAGGAAGGGAGCAACGATGTATTGCACCAATTGCGGTTATAAACTGGAAGACGACGCCCTGTTCTGCACGAACTGCGGAACAAGGGTGCAGACGGACGGGATCCCCGGCATCGTGCCGGAGAGCTTTGGCTATGCCGCCCCTTCCCAGGAGGCCGGACAGCCCGCGGAGCAGCCGTGGGGTCAGCCTGAGGAGCCGGCGTGGCAGCAGCCCGCGGACCAGTGGCAGCAGGATCCCGGAGCCACGCAGATCTACGACCACGTCCAGATGATGGAAGCCGCTCAGGACAGTTATGAGCAGCCCGCTGAGCCTGGGGCGGAAGTTTCCGGGCCGGCAGAGCCTGCGGAGGACATGGCATCCGTGGAACAGCAGGCGATAGAGAATTTTGAACAGCAGGCCGTGCAGAACCAGGAGATGGATGCCGGAGAGGCCGCGTCCATATTCCAGGACCAGGGCCAGTGGCAGCAGCCCGCGGAACAGCCCCAGACCGGCTACGGTTTTGTGGGCGGCCAGGATCAGAACTACGGCCAGTGGCAGCAGCCGGATCAGCAGTGGGGCCAGTACGGTCAGCCGGACCAGCAATGGGGCCAGTGGCAGCAGCCTGCGGAACAGCCGCAGACCGGCTACGGCTTTGTGGGCGGCCAGGATCAG
>JAGAEH010000015.1 GCA_017613225.1 Lachnospiraceae bacterium | reverse complement strand
GCAACGCCGGGAACGCGGTGGCGTCCTACTGCGCCAGGGCAGGCATCTCCTGCGAGATCTTCGTTCCCGAGGGGACTTCCCCCAAAAAGATCGGCATGATCCGGGCTTCCGGAGCGACCTGCACCGTGGTGCCGGGCTCCCGGGATCACTGCGCGGAGGTCTGCCGGGAAAAGGCGCAAAAAGAGGGTATTTTCTACGCCAACCATGTGAGCAGTCCCTTCTTTTACGAGGGCACCAAGACCTTTTTCTACGAGGTCTATGAACAGCTTGGCCGCATGCCGCGGCATATCGTGATTCCCGTGGGAAACGGCACCCTGTTCCTGGGGGCCATGCTGGCGCTGGAGCATCTGCTGTGCAGCGGCTGCATTGAAAAGATGCCCCGGATCATCGCGGTGCAGAGCGAGCGCTGCGATCCTCTGCTGAAAGCGGCGGAAGAGGGGCTGAAAGTCCCCGCCGACGTCACCCCCGCGCCGACGCTGGCGGAGGGCATCGCCATCGGCAAACCGCTGCGGGGGCCGGAGATCCTGGCTTACGCGCAAAAATACGATGTGCGCTTCGTGCACGCGCCGGAGAAGGAGATCCTGCCGGCCCGGGAAAGGCTGGCCAAAGCAGGGATCTTCTGCGAGCATACCACCGCGGCCAATTACGCGGGATACCTGGAATACTGCAGGATCTGCGGAAAGACGCCGGACTGCCTGATCCCCATGACCGGGGCGGGCCTTAAGTCGGAGCACTAGGCAGCGCCGGGCGTGCCTGACCCTTAAAACGAGAGGCCGGCGCTCCGGCAGGCACTAAAAAAGTGAAAACGGATCACAGCAGTGATATAATAAAAGCAACCGCGTACGATGAGAGCGCAGGCTTTCCACGGGAGGCCAAAGCTTTATCAGGGCAATAGAAACAAAGGAGAGCAATACCATGAATCTTGCACAATTTCCCCGTCGCCGTTACACCCCCTACGCGACTCCCATCGAGAAACTGAGCAATCTCTCGAAGGCGCTGGGCGGACCGGACATCTACATGAAGCGTGACGACCTGCTGGGACTCGCGGCAGGCGGAAACAAGACCAGAAAGCTGGAGTTTTTGATGGCGGACGCCCTGGCAAAAGGCGCGGACACCGTCATCACCTGCGGCGCAGTGCAGTCCAACCACTGCCGTCTGACCCTGGCTGCGGCGGTCAAGGAGGGCTTAAAGTGCCAGCTGGTACTGGAGCAGCGGGTGCCGAACAGCTACGACCGCTACGCAAGCGGCAACAATTTCCTGTCTGCTCTGCTGGGCGTGGAGGCGGTCCACGTGGTGGAGGGCGGCAGCGACGTCAGCGGCAAGATGCAGGAGGTGGCGGCTGCCCTGGCGGCAGAGGGCAGAAAGCCCTACGTCATCCCCGGCGGCGGTTCCAACGAGATCGGCGCGCTGGGCTACGTGGCCTGCGCGGAGGAGTGCCTGGCCCAGCTCTTTGACATGGGCGTGAACATCGACCACGTCATCCTGACCAGCGGCAGCGCCGGCACCCACGCGGGTTTTCTGACCGGTATCAAGGGGAACAACGCCCGCATCCCGGTCACCGGCATCAGCATCAACCGCAAGAGCGGTCCGCAGACGGAACTGGTGTACGGCCTGGCGCAGCGGATCAGCGAAAAGCTGAAACTGGAAAATCCCGTTCAGAAGGACGTAGTCATCGTCTACGACGACTACGTGGGCAAGGGCTACTCCCGTCCCACCCAGGGGATGATCGACGCCGTGAAGCTGGTGGCCAGGACGGAAGCCATCCTGATGGACCCCGTCTATACCGGCAAGACCATGGCCGGCATGATCGACCTGATCCAAAAGGGCGTCTTCACCAAGGGGGAGAACCTGCTCTTTTTGCACACCGGCGGCTCGCCGGCCCTGTACGCCTACACGGACACTTTCTTCGGGCTGAAGCAGCCGGAGTGAGTGTCGCGCAGGCCGGAACGGAAAAAGGCGGCACGGGGGATGGATCCCTGTGCCGCTTCATTGAAAAGAAAGACCCGCCTCGCGGCGGGTCTCTTTTGTCGGGAGGAGAACACAAAAGGACCGTCCCTGTGTGCGAGGGAGCACAAAAGGACCGTCCCTGTGTGCTGCCGGGATCAGATGTTCAGCGTGACGGTCCCGTCTTCGTTGTACACCACGGCGTCCACGTCTTTGGTCAGGGCGTCCATGGCGGCGAAGTAGTCCTCCTTGGTGGCGAAGATGGGTGTGAAATTGGCCAGGATCTCCTTTGCCCTTGCCGCGTCGTTTTCCAGCAGCAGTTCCACGAAACGCACCTGCACTTTGGCGGAGTCCATCACAGCGGTGTCAAAAGAGGAGATGCAATAATCGTTTCCGTGGCCGTGGCCGGAGGCACCGGAGATGTAGGGGTGCAGCGCGGGCATCACGGCGGTGATGTCGCCCATGTCGGTGGAACCGGTGCCCCAGGAGTCCGGCTCGTAAAGCACGTTCTCCAGAATGTCCTCCATGGCTTCTTTCATGACCAGGTCCATGCCGGGCTCGTCCTTGCGGACGTAGTAGCCGGGGCGGGTGGAGATGGTGACGCCGGCGCCGATGGCAGCGGCCGAGCCGGCAATGGCGCGGTCCACTTTCTTCTTGACCTGGATGACGGCATCCATGTCGGCGCCTCTTACGAAGCTCTCCAGCACGGCGGTATCGGGGATGATGTTCACCGCTGCTCCGCCTGCCGGCATGATGGGATGCACGCGGATGTGGTCGTCATCCACGAAGGTCTCCCGCAGGGCGTTGATGGCGGAGAGGGCCTGGGTGGCAGCGTAAAGCGCGTTGACGCCGTTCTGCGGCGCGCCGCCCGCGTGGCTGGCCACGCCGTGGAACGCGGCGGTGAAGGCCACCATGCCGTTGGAACCTCCGTTGATGCGTCCGGTATGGGGCGGCAGCATGGAGGCGGTGTGGATCATCACAGCCATGTCCACGCCGTCCATCAGGCCCCGGCGCAGAAACTCCGGCTTGCCGCCGAAGTAGTGGATCTTGCCCTCTTTGCGCAGCTGGTCCCGGTATTCGATATCGATCAGTTCCTCCGCCGGCACCGCCATCAGGCGGATCTTGCCGCAGAGGCCGTCCAGGGCGCCGGGCTCGGCCAGGGCTGCGGCGATGCCCAGCAGCGCGGTGGCCTGGGCGCAGTGACCGCAGGCATGGGCCTTTCCCTCTACCTGTTCGGGATGGTTGGGCATGTTCAGGGCATCCAGCTCACCCATCACCAGCACGCAGGGGCCGGGCCGGCCGGTGTC
>JAGAEH010000159.1 GCA_017613225.1 Lachnospiraceae bacterium | reverse complement strand
GTCATGTAGAGGATGTCCAGCTCGGGCATGGCGGCCTCCAGATCGGTGGTCTGCTCATAGGGGATGCCCTTCTGCTTCAGGGCGTCCTTTTTCACGTAGCTGGGCAGCTTCAGCTCCTCGGGGGAGATGAGCACGAATTTCAGGCCCTCGTAGCGGCTGAGGGCGTTGATGAGGGAGTGGACGGTGCGGCCGAACTTCAGGTCGCCGCAGAGGCCCACGGTCAGATGGTCGAAGCGGCCCTTTTCCCGGAAGATGGTCAGAAGGTCCGTCAGAGTCTGGGTGGGATGGTTGTGGCCGCCGTCCCCCGCGTTGATGATGGGCACCTCCGCGTTGTGGGCCGCCACCAGGGGCGCGCCTTCCTTGGGATGGCGCATGGCGATGATGTCCGCGTAGCAGCTCACCACCTTGGCGGTGTCGGCCACGCTCTCGCCCTTGGCCGCGGAGGAAGAATTGCCGCTGGGCACCGACAGGACGTTGCCGCCCAGCTCGTACATGGCCGCCTCAAAGCTCAGGCGGGTGCGGGTGGAAGGCTCGAAGAACAGGGTGGCCAGTTTCTTGTGATTGCAGACGTCCTGGTATTTTTCCGGATCCGCGATGATGTCCATCGCCGTCTCCACCAGCTCGTCGATCTCCTGCGTAGAAAGATCCAGTATGTCGATCAAATGCTTCATTTGCCGCCTCCGATCCAGCTCTCGTCCGAGGGATCATTGCGGAAGGCAATGAGCCGCGCGATGTCCTCCGGTCTGATATAGTTCTGCTGTGCCGCCACTTCGGCAATGGTGTCGAAGTCCGTCAGCGAGACGTTCTTTACATTGGCTGCCGCCATGCGGTCCAGGCCCTTCTTCATGCCGTAGGTAAAGATGCTGACGATGCCCAGCACTTCGGCGCCGGCCTCCCGGAGGATCTCCACCACCTCCAGCACGCTGCCGCCGGTGGAGATCAGGTCCTCCACCACCACTACCTTCTGGCCGGGCTCCAGGCGGCCTTCGATCTGGTTCTTGCGGCCGTGGTCCTTGGCCCCGCTGCGCACATAGCCCATGGGCAGGCCCATGATGTGGGCAGTGATGGCGGCGTGGGCGATGCCCGCGGTGGAAGTGCCCATCAGCGCTTCCGCCTCCAGATAATTCTCCCGGATCAGCTGCGCCAGGCCGTTTTCGATGTGTCCCCGGATCTCCGGCGCGGACAGGGTCAGCCGGTTGTCACAGTAGACCGGGCTCTTGATGCCGCTGGCCCAGATAAAGGGCTCTTCCGGGCGGAAAAAGACTGCTTTGATGGACAATAAGTCCGATGCGATCTGGTGTTTCAGTTCCATGGTATGCTCCTTTATAATAATAGCTTTTCTCTCACCCGGCGAACTCTTCCAGGCAGCGCTCGTAGGCCGCCACCGGATCCTCCGCCTGGGTGATGGGCCGTCCTACCACGATGTAATCGCTGCCCAGTTCCTTCGCCTTCGCAGGCGTGGTGACCCGCTTCTGGTCTCCCACCGCGCCGTCCGCGAAGCGCACGCCGGGAGTGACGGTCAGGAAGTCCCTGCCGCAGCGCTCGTGCACCACGGGGCTCTCCAGCGGCGAACAGACCACGCCGTCCAGCCCCGCTTTCTTCGCGTTCTCCGCGTAGTGCATCACCACCTCCGGCAGAGGCTTTTCGATCCACAGGTCGTTCTCCATGGCGGTCTGATCGGTGGAGGTGAGCATGGTCACTGCGATCAGCAGGGGCCGGCTGCCGTCCGGGCGGGTGAGCCCCTCCAGGGCCGCCTGCATCATGGCCACGGTGCCCCCCGCGTGCAGGTTGCAGATGTCCACGTCCAGGCCCGACAGCACTGCCATGGCTTTCTTCACCGTGTTGGGGATGTCGTGCAGCTTCAGGTCCAGGAAGATCTTGTGGCCCCTCGCCTTGATGTCCCGCACGATCTGCGGGCCCGCCGCGTAGAACAGCTCCATGCCGATCTTCACGAAAGGTTTTCTGCCTTTAAACTGGTCCAGAAAGGCCAGCGTCTTTTCCGCGCTGTCAAAATCACAGGCTACGATCACGTCTTTACCCATTGTTTGCGTCCTCCGTTCAGGATCCTTCGACTTCGTGCCTTCGGCACTACGCTCAGGATGACAGACAGCCTGTCATTCTGAGCCGCAGGCGAAGAATCCCCTCAGCTTTATCTATTTTGACTTGTAACCATACTTTTCGTACACCGCCGGCAGATCTTCGATGATCTTTTTGCAGGCGTAGGGGTCGATCAGGTTCGCCGTGCCGACTTCCACTGCCGCGGCGCCGGCCATCTGCATCTCCAGCACGTCCTCGGCGGTGGTCACGCCGCCCAGGCCCACTACCGGGATCTTCACCGCTTTGGCCACCTGGTAGACCATCCTCACCGCCACCGGGAACACCGCGGGGCCGGAAAGGCCGCCGGTGGTATTGGCCAGCAGAGGTCTGCCGGTCTTTAAGTCCATGCGCAGCCCCAGCAGGGTGTTGATCAGGCTGACGCCGTCAGCCCCCGCGTCCTCGCAGGCTTTCGCGATGGCCACGATGTCCGTCACGTTGGGCGTCAGCTTGACGATCAGCGGTTTTGTCACCACTTTTTTCACCGCCGACACCACTTCCGCCGCGGCCTTCGGATCGGTGCCGAAGCTCATGCCGCCGCCGTGGACGTTGGGGCAGGAAATGTTCAGTTCGATCCAGCCCACCTGCTCCTCTTTAGTCAGCAGTTCGCAGGTCTTCACGTACTGCTCCACGGAAAAACCGCTCACGTTGGCCATCACCGGCTTGTGAAAGATCTTTTTCAGCTCCGGCAGCTCGTGTTCGATCACATGGTGCACGCCGGGATTCTGCAGCCCCACGGCGTTCAGCATGCCGGCGGGGCACTCCGCGATACGGGGCGTCTCGTTGCCGAACCGGGGCTCCCAGGTGGTACCTTTGAAAGAAAAGGTCCCCAGGATGTTGATGTCATACAGCTTCGCGAATTCCTGTCCGTACCCGAAGGTGCCGGAGGCGGGAATCACCGGATTGTCGATGGTGATGCCGCAAAGATCCACCGATAAATCTACCATAAGATCTCCTCTCTGACCAGTACCGGTCCGTCGGTGCAGATGCGCTTATAGCCCGTCACCGTTTTGCAGGAGCAGCCCATGCAGGCGCCGAAACCGCAGCCCATGCGCTCTTCGAAGGAGAACTGGGCCGGGCAGGCTGTGGCGCGGTATACCGCCTTCAGCATGGGTTCGGGGCCGCAGGTGTAGACGCAGCTCATCTTTTCCGGCAGCGCGTCGGTCACGAAGCCATTTGTCCCCACGCTGCCGTCCAGGGTGGCAATGCGGACCTCACAGCCCAGTGCCTGGAATTCATCTTTCAGGATGATCTCCTCCGCCTTGTTGAATCCCAGCACGGCGGTCACAGCCTTCCCCTGCTCCCGCAGCTTCCTGGCCAGCAGGAAAAGGGGCGGCACGCCTACGCCTCCGCCGATCAGCAGAGGGGCGTCTCCGGCCATGGACAGGTCGTAGCCGTTGCCCAGGCCCGTCAGCAGGTCCAGTGTCTGTCCGGGCTGCATGGCAGCCATCTGCGCGGTGCCATGGCCCACCACCTTGTAGATCAGCCGGAGCACGTCCCCCTCGCAGTCACACACCGAAATGGGACGGCGCAGAAACAGTCCCTCCAGTTTGACGTTCACGAACTGGCCCGGCGCCGTGATCTCCGAGGTGTCGCCCCGGAGGGTCATGCCGTACATGCCCGCGGCGATTGGTTCGTTTTTCTCTATCGTAAAAATGCTCTGTTTCATAAGTATTTTCCTCTTCTGCTGTCATGCTGAGGACGCAGGAACCGTCCCTCTGTCTTCATTTTGAAGACACAAGAACCGTCCCCGTGTCTTCATCAGGCGTCGATGGTGGAGATGGTCAGCGTGGTCTCCTCCAGCACGTCCAGCAGCACCTTCACCGTATCCAGCGAGGTGAACATGGTCACGTTGTTTTCGGTGGACAGCAGGCGGATCCGGGCGCCGTCGGTGCGCTCCGACAGGTTGCCCACCTCCCTGGTGTTGATCACGTAGGAGATGTGACCACGGCGGATCGCCTCGGGGATCTCGTCGCTGCCTTCGCTGATCTTCCTGTAGGCGTGGGTGCGGATGCCGTTTTCCTTGAAATACCGCGCCGTTCCCGTGGTGGCCTCGATGTTGAAGCCCAGGTTGTAGAAGCGGCGGATCAGCGGCAGCACTTCCGGCTTGTCCTTGTCGGACACGGTGGCGAACACGGTGCCGTAATTCAGGACCTTCACGCCGGCGGCCTGCAGCGCCTTGTACAGCGCGCGGTTCAGCTTGTCGTCGTAGCCGATGGCCTCGCCGGTGGACTTCATCTCCGGCGACAGGTAGGCGTCCAGCCCCTTGATCTTGTTGAAGGAGAACACCGGGACTTTGACGTAATGCCGCTTCTTTTCGACGGGATAGAGATCGAAAATGCCCTGCTCTTTGAGCGTTTTGCCG